>NZ_JBVMUY010000008.1:0-231 GCF_055632325.1 Nocardiopsis sp. KDC1DS13DA1 | reverse complement strand
ACGTTGTCGATCACCGTCTCCCGCGTGATGATCACCTGACCCACATCCTCACGCGAAGGCACCTCATACATCACCGACAACAACACCTCCTCGATAATCGCCCGCAACCCACGCGCACCCGTCCCCCGCACGATCCCCTGCTCAGCGATCGCCTCCAACGCGTCCCGCGTGAACTCCAACTCCACATCATCCAACTCGAACAACCGCTGATACTGCTTCACCAACGCGTTC
>NZ_JBVMUY010000007.1:0-841 GCF_055632325.1 Nocardiopsis sp. KDC1DS13DA1 | reverse complement strand
TGGGCAACGTCAGAATCCGGATCAACGCCTCACGATCCAGATCATGCACACTCGTGATCACCGGCAACCGACCCACGAACTCCGGAATCATCCCGAACTTCAACAGATCCTCCGGCATCACCTCACCGAACAACGACGACTCGGCCACCTCCGACCGAGGCCGCAACACCGCGTTGAACCCCATCCCCTGCTGACCCGTCCGCGACTCGATGATCTTCTCCAGACCCGCGAACGCCCCACCACAGATGAACAACACGTTCGTCGTGTCGATCTGGATGAACTCCTGATGCGGATGCTTACGACCCCCCTGCGGCGGCACACTCGCCGTCGTCCCCTCCAGGATCTTCAACAACGCCTGCTGCACACCCTCACCCGACACATCCCGGGTGATCGAGGGATTCTCACTCTTACGAGCGACCTTGTCCACCTCGTCGATGTAGATGATCCCCGTCTCGGCCTTCTTCACGTCATAGTCGGCCGCCTGGATCAACTTCAGCAGGATGTTCTCCACATCCTCACCCACATACCCCGCCTCCGTCAGCGCCGTGGCGTCCGCGATCGCGAACGGCACGTTCAGAATCCGCGCCAACGTCTGCGCCAACAACGTCTTGCCCGACCCCGTGGGACCCAGAAGCAAAATGTTGGACTTGGCGATCTCCACACCCTCGTCACCGGGACGCTCACCCTCCGAACGCACCCGCTTGTAGTGGTTGTACACCGCCACCGACAGAGCCTTCTTCGCCTGCTCCTGACCGATCACGTACGAGTCCAGGAACTCGTAGATCTCCCGGGGCTTGGGCAGACTGTCCCACGTGAGCTCGGTGGCGTCAGCGAGTTCCTC
>NZ_JBVMUY010000006.1:0-211945 GCF_055632325.1 Nocardiopsis sp. KDC1DS13DA1 | reverse complement strand
AGGTTGAACGTGCGCTGGGAGCGCAAGGCCTCCACCTTCCTGGCCATGCTCGGCATCGCCTGCATCCTCATCTGCTACAAGCACCTGGCCAAGCACACCGACGACTTTTGAGATGAGCTCTTATCACTCATAGTAACTGTACACTTACACGTGATTGGCGGCCTGCTGCGGCTGCAGGAGTGATGGGAGAACACTAAACCCAGCCACGCGACTCGCCAGTGCTGGTCGCAGCATTTCTCTGTGGATCCACCTGGTTTG
Source organism: Nocardiopsis sp. KDC1DS13DA1 (assembly GCF_055632325.1). Classification (NCBI taxonomy): domain Bacteria; kingdom Bacillati; phylum Actinomycetota; class Actinomycetes; order Streptosporangiales; family Nocardiopsidaceae; genus Nocardiopsis; species Nocardiopsis sp. KDC1DS13DA1. Next base: position 211,687 of record NZ_JBVMUY010000006.1, on the reverse strand, counting down.
ATCCCAGGATTTCGCCGAGCGAATGAATTTCCCGCGTTTTCAGAAATAACGATCTCATCCGAAATTGTGTGGAGGGAATAGTAATGGTGATACATGCCGGGAAAGATGCGTTTGTCTCGAATTCCCGCAGTTCCGCAGAATCGTCCACAGTGCAGGAGATGATCCCCGGCCCATCAAAGGCGAGTGTGCAGAGCTCGTTCATCGACACCCGACCGGAGAAGCCGGAAGCGACCAGCACGCTCTACACACGGCGGTTTTCCACGAAGACAGCCGCCGGACCTGAAAAACACACGGTCGTGGGCGTACACGTCGTTTTCGAGGAGGGAAACCCGAACGGCCTCTGGGGGAACTTCCATATCGACCGAAGCAAGATGAAAATCGATGCCGACAGCTCTCCCGCAGTCAAATCCCTACGGATCTACTGCGACACGCTCGAAGTACGCGGAGCCTTGTCGCTGCCAGAGGCAGACGTGGAGATCTTCGCTCGTCACCTCGTGTGGTCCAACGACGTCGCCAGTATCAACACGTCGCCGCTCCCTTGGAGGCTGGAGAAGGCGCGAAACGCCGCCAACGGCAAGCCGGGCGAGAACGGAGCCGAGGGACGAGATGCCGGATCGCTTCGAATTTTCGTTGACAAGGTGACCTCTGTCGGAAACCCTGACTTCCGCCTCATCGCCCGCGGAGGCCGCGGCCAGGACCCCGGCGCGGGCGAAAACGGTAAAGACGGCGACAGCATGGAAGCGGCTTCGAGTCAGTATTTCAAATACACCGCAGACATGTTCAACAGCTCGAAAACCGTCAATTTCAATCCCCCATCCACATACCACGAATATTCATGGAGGTGGGCGTGGTCCGAAAAAACCAAAGGCACATGGGGCTCGAAGCGCTTTCCTCAAAATGGATCAAACGCTCTGGCGCCAGGAGTTCCCGGCAGCGGGGGGCGTGGCGGGACCCTCACGACCAACCTGAACCCTCAGGGAATGGCAATTTCAAACAAGGGCGGGAATGCCGGAAGTCGGGAAAGCGACTACAAAGGCGGAAAGGCAGGGACTCCAACAAAATCAGCGCATTACAAGGTAACGCTATGGCATGAAGCGTTCGGAACGAGTAACGCCAGCGATGATACTGCTATCACGGATTCCCGTGAGACCAAGGCGGGGGCCGACGCCCCGGGGCGTCCAGCGGGCCGGGGTGCGGGCAGTACGCCGGCACCGGTCTTCGTTGACATCCCCAACGCCTGGCTGCATCCGCTCGGGGTGCAGGCCACACTTGAGTACGCCCGCGACCTGTTCCTGGCGGGAGCACGAGAAGAATTGCAGGCACTGTTGCCTGTTTACGACAAGGCTCTCGCCCAGCCCATCCCGGCTACCAAAGCCTGGGACAGCGTGCCGCTATCGGTCTGGACGGCTGCCCAGACCGAGTTCGCCACCATGTTGGTCCGGCAGCGGGCCCATCTCGACTCCTTCGGCAACCCCGCTGGATACACTCCGCTGCTCTCGCTTTCCGGGTCGATCAAGCTGTACGAGGAGGAGACCGAGCGGGCGCTGCGGATGATGCTGCTCAGCGCGTGGGTCACTGACGTGGACCGTGGTGCAAAGGAAGCGGCCGCCATCCTCGGCGACACGATCGACACCGTGAACGCCGACAGCAGGGCAGCTGCAGAACAGGTCACCGCCGGTGAGGCGAAGATCAGCGAAGTCCAGGACCTGATCGGGGCCGTGGAGAGCGACCTCAAGGACCTCGCCACCCGGCTGAACAACCTCCGTGACAAGCTGTTCAAAGAAGCGCAGGATGACCTGAACCGGCAGGCTACGATCAAGTTCGGCATCAAGATGGCTGGCGCGCTGTGCCAGGTCATCCCTGTCGGCCAACCTGTCCTGGGCGCTGTCGGATCACTGGTTGCGGTCTCCACTGACCTTATGGACAAAGACCTGGACTCGGTCCCGGACACCCTCTCGAAGATCGGCGGCGCCCTCACGAACGTCACGGACGCCGTGGAGCAGGCTAAGGAAGCCAGCAAGGCTGCGTCCGAGAAGAAGTCGGTGGACTGGAGCACGGTCGGCAAGGGGCTGGGGTCCGCCTTCTCCTCGGCTTCTGAGGGCATCAAGGCGCTCCAGGTGCCCAAAACCGAGGTGGAGGCGGCACTCGCCAAGTTGGAGGCCGATAGCCCGGAGTGGAACGATTTGACCCGTCGTATCCGAGAGGTCAATGAGAAGAAGGCAGTGCTCTTCGGCGACCTTGAGAAGGCCATCAACTCCGTGGGGGAGGGTTTCAGCCGTCTGGCGGCCAACGCGGGCACGATCGTTCACTTGCAGCAGAAGAAGGGGAAGGTCTCAACCGACCCGGAGGCGGTTTTCGCCGTCCAGCAAATGGACCAGCGGGCACGGCTAACTCTGCAGAAGTACCTGTACCTGCTGGTCAAGTCCTACGAGTCAGCACTGCTCAAAAAGCCCTCCGTCGACTGGAGGCTGACAAAGATCACCAAGAAGATCGCTGACCTCGCGAAGTCGAACGGGGGAGGTGATCTGGCCAAGCTGGATGCTGGGGCCGGGGAGCTCGACATCCTCTTCAAGGAGAACCTGTCACAGCTTCGCGAGCAGTTGCTGGGCGACTACGACCTCTTGCAGGAGACCACGGGCACGCAGCAGTTCGCACTGACGGCGAAACAGACCCCGCAGGCGATCGACGCACTCAACAAGGGGGGAAGCTTCGTCATCGACCCCCTGTCGTTGGGACTGATCAGGCCTGACCGCCAACGCGCTCGGCTGAGCGGGGTGGAGCTGACGGAACTGGTCTTCGATCCCGAAGGGCCGTCTGTGCCTGAAGACACCGACGTCGCGCTCAAGCTCGTCCCCGCAGAGAAGGGCATCATGCGTCGGGACGAGGACCTGTTCCTCCTCACGTCCGAATCCCCTGTCCGTTGGGGGTGGACGATCGATTCGTCCGGAGGGATGGACCCCGATACCCAGAGTCTGGCAAGCAAGGACATATTCGACTTCATCCTCGGCTCAGGTTCTGAGAACGTCAGGGGGAAGGTCTCGCTTCCCCCCGCCTGGTCGGATCTGGCCCTGTCCGTGCTGTACTGGCCGCCGCTGAAGCGCAAGGACCGCCCGAAGATCAGTAAGGTCCGCTTCAAGGTCAAGATCGACAGCAGTCCCGCGCCGGACGACCAGCGGGTCCTTGCCGTACTTCCCGAGGGAGTTGTTGGCGACTCTGTGATCACGTGCTCCGCGGACCTCGCCGGGCGGGGCGACGGCTACGGCTCGATGGTTCGGATCTACAAGAAGGGCCGGACCGTCGATCTGACAGCCCCTGCTCTGTCCGGAAGTGCCGTCTTCGAAGGCTGGGACACTAGCGAGGAGGAGCCGGAGCCCGGGGTGACTTCCCTGCGGGTCAAGCTCGATAACCACGTACAGGCAGTACCGAGCTGGACCCGCGACGGTGTGGTGGTGCGTTCCACCATGGACCTGCCCCGGTTGATGCAGACCATGGGGGAGCAGGAATTCGCGGAGGCCTTGGCGGAGAAGGTCGAGGACGAGGAGGCCCGTCGCGAACTGATGGCACGTGCCTACGCACAGGAGACCGCTCCGGCTACCACTGAGCCGAAGACGCACGTGATCCGGGTGGAGCCGGACTCGGAGAGTGTGGCCGTCGGATTCGTTCCCCCGCAAGGCGAGCCCGATGTCATGGAGCACGGTTCGGGCTGGGACCTGGTGAACTACCGGGGCGTCGTGGGCTGGGTAGAGTCCAGCTGATCGAAGGAGACCGGTTGGTCATCGGGCAGGGGGCCCGCACCCACCGGGTACCCCTGCCCGAGACGTGTTGGCAGCACGCACGTTCCGGCAAGCCCCGCCCCTTGCCCGGAGGTTCGTTCGGTGGCGGTGCCCGAGGTGTCTCGTGCCGGGGGTGTGATGGAGGCTCTGATGTGTGCCGGGATCGCCTCCCGTCACCTGGTGCGTGTCTACCTGTAGGTGGACCAGCGGGTGGTGGTGTCGCCCTGTTGGAGGGTGTCCAGGCGGTGGCGCCACTGGGTGCGCAGGTCGGGGTTGGTGTTCAGGACCGGCAGGACGCTGGTGACGAGCCTGAGTTCGCGGAGTTGGCGTAGGACGGGGAACCCGGGCCAGGTGAGGACGTCGAAGCCGTACTCGGCGGCGAGCGGTGTGTGGTGATCGATGGGGTAGTCCATGCGGACTTTGCCGACCGCGGCGGGGACCAGGTCCCATTCGCGGGGGCCGTGGCTGAGGCTGTCGAAGTCGCAGATCACCGGACCGTCAGGCCCGGGGATGAGGTTGCCCATGAACGGATCGCCGTGGAGCATACCGGCGGGGAGTTCGAACTCCAGGTCCTGGGCCAGGAGCTCCAGGTGGTCGGTGCGCTGAGTGAGGAAGACACGGTCGGCCTCGGCCAGCCCTTCGGCGTCCGCGATGCGGCTGCGGATACGCGCGAACGGCTCCCACGACGGCAGCGCGAAACCCGGAGCAGGCAGGGCGTGGATGCAGCGGAGGATACGGCCCAGATCAGTCCCTGTCGGTTCGGTGCCGGTGGAGGGAACCAGGTGCCAGAAAGTCGCTGTCGCCCCACCGACCCGCACCGGCTGGGGGATGTCCTCTACCAATCGCACCGTCAGGGCGTCGTGCTGAGCGAGCCACCGGGCCGCCTGGATGACGACGGGGACGCGTTCGGCCACGGTCGCCGATCCGGCGATGCGCACCACCAACCCCGCGCTCGGGAGGCGGTAGACGGCGTTGTTGGTGAACTTGATCAGCTCGGCGTCGTCGGCCGCCTTGGTGCCCAGCCCGGCTTCCTCGCACAGGGCCGCGAGGACGTCGTGGACGCGGTCGCGGGTGAGGGCGAAGCGGGGGCTGGTGGGGGGAGCGGGAGTGGTGCTCATGATGTGCGAAGAGTAGCAATCTCGTCGGCGAGTTCGGCGGTCTCGCCCCGGGTTCGGTAGGCCAGGGCGGCGTGGTGGAGTGGGGCGAGCCGGTCGATGACGCGCACCGACCGGACCTGCCGGGCCAGGTCGACGGCCTGGCGATCGACGCGCACGCCTTGGTCGGGGTCGCCGTTGCGGATGTGGGCGGTGGCCAGGGTGGTCAGCTCGAAGGCCTGGCTGCGGCCCATGTCCGGGTTGCGGGCGTCCACGGCCCGGTACAGGTGCTCGGTTGCGGCGGTGTACGTGCGGGGCGAGGGGGTGGGGAGTGCGGCGTTGGCGACCCCGGACATGGCGTCCAGGTCGGCTTCGTGGAAGAACCGCACCCACGGGGTAGCGTCCGCATCGGCGCGGGCGAAGGCGTCGTGCGCGCGGGCGAGGGAGTCCATCGAGCGCTTGTGGTCATCGAGGACGGCGTAGGCCCAGGCGGCGTTGGCGCACATGAGCGCGACGGTGCGCTCGCACCCAGAGTCCTGGGCGGCGATCTGCCCCAGCTGGAGGAACCGCAGGGCCTGGAGGGTGTGGCCGCGGTGCAGGTGCAGGTGTCCCATCCGGTAGAGCACATTGGCCACCAGTGTGTGAGGGCTTGCCGCCTCTCGCGCGTGCGGGTATCAGGATGCGCTTAACTTGGTTTGCCAAGGGGCTGTGACTACGGGATGCCGTCTGTGGCGGTCAGCTTCCAGCCCGGGGAGCGCTGAGTGTCACGGACATGTCGGGGCCCGGCCAGCCCGTGAGTGTGAAAGCCGGGCAGCGCAGGGAGCGGCTGAGGAGGCCGTGCAGGTAGTCGACGCTCGACATCCGGTGGCGGCTCCAGACCATACTCCTGCTCTCCGTCACGACCGTCCAGGTGTCCGGATCCCCCGAGGCCTCCCAGAACAGCTGGTTCCCGTGGTCGTCAGCTCCCCATAGAAGGAGACGGGAGAAGGCGAACACGTCGTCTCCTTCGCCGGGGTCGTCGGTGAAGAGACTGTGGCCTTCGCGGACGATCACCCGGTCCCTCTTGTAGACGGTCCGGAGGTTCTTCCGCGCGTATGCGCTGACTCTCGGAAGGTCTGCTGCCGCGTCCGCGTAGAAGCGGTTGTCGACCTCGAAGCCTCCGCCGAGTCGGGTGAGCAGCTCTCGGAAGTCGGAGGGGAGGGGGATGTTCGGCGGTCCTGTTCTGACGGGTGTGGGTGGACCGGCGGGGAACAGCAGAGTGATCAGGTCATCCACGGTCGCCATCGTGCGCTCCTGTGTTCAGGGGAACGGTCGGGTGAGCTGTCCGGGCCATCTTGGAGGAGCGCGCCGACATTCCTCTCGTCTTTGACGGGGTGCGGGCGGCGTCCCTGCTTTGTAGCATCACCGGAGGCCGGATGGGTCGTTGTGGGTGAGGGGCGGCAGTTGGTGCCGGAGGGGCAGGCATCGGGAGCCGGAGCAGGTCTCCGTACCGTTGCGAGTGGATCTTCCCGGGTCTTGTAGAGATCACGTATCCCTGACGCGCGTGCCGAGATCGCATCCCATCATCTGTGCGTGGGCTCTCGCTCGAGAGAGAACACGTACAGACGGCCTTCGTTGGCCTCGGACAGAGTGCAGGGACGCTGCGGACTCGTGGGCGTCAGCGGGCCTGGTGCTTCACCTGGGCGAGGAAGTTGCGCCACTCCGCTGCCGAGAAGGTCAGTTGGGCGTCGTCACGGTGCTGGGTGTCACGAACGTCGGCACCGGTGCTGTGTTCGCGGACCTCGACGCACTCGTTGTTGCCGCCGCTGTAGGACGACTTGTGCCACTCAGCCACCATTGATCCTCTTCATCTCGTTGCGGATGGCTTCCAGGGTCTCATCCGGCCCGGCGGCGACACCCTGCAGCGCCGCGAACCACATGCGGTACCGCCCCACCTGGTTGGCCGTGGTGATGATCTGCCCCTCATGAGCGGACTCCACGTAGACGACCTCGGGCTGGTCGCCTGAGGTGATGACCCTGAAGGGGCCATTGTTACCCGCGTGACGGGGTTCGTCCACCGGGACCATCAGCAGGTTGACGCGCTCCTTCTCCACCAGGTCGACGACGTAGGCGAGCTGTTCCAACTGGACCTCAGCCGAACCGTAGCGGCGCATGAGCAGCGACTGGTCGATCACGAGCCAGACGACGGGGGAGAGGGCCTCCGCCATGTGACGCGCACGGTTCGCACGCTCCTTGGCCCGCTCCGCCAGGTCCTTCCTGGACAGCCAAGGAGCACCGTAACGGATGAGGGCCCGGGAGTAGGCCTCGGTCTGAAGATAGACCGGGAAGACCAGGGCCTGGTACTCGTACAGAGCGTCCGCGCCGTGGGTGCGCTCGGTGACCTCGTGCAACCAGGCCCGTCGACCGGAGCCCGTGAGCTCCTCCCAGAGCCTTTCCAACCGCCCACCACCGTGCACGACCTCGTCCAAGGCGCGCCGTAGCCAGGGGCGCGCCAGCGCCTTCCCGGTCTCGATGTCGGAGATATGCGAGTTGCTGATGGTCGTGCCGCGCTGACTGACACGCCGGGCCACGGCTTCCTGGGTCAACTCGGCTTCGGCGCGGAGCCTGCGCAGCTCCCGCCCGAAAATCTTCAGGGTGCGCTCGTCGGGGGTCATGACCCTATGTGAGCACATCACTCCGCGAGCCGTGGAGGGATTCCAGAAGATTCCAGAGCCTCCTGGAAGATTCACGGCTTATCCGGTCAGCCTTACGCCGAGTACTTCCCTGCCCGCATCCTCCTGCGAAAGGGCGCAACACCGATGCGCTGTCGGCCGAGCGCTTCGAGCTGCCGGAGAGGAGTGGGTGGGACGAGTGAGTGCCGCGATCAAGAACTCAACGTTGCCTCGCAGGATCAGCTGCGCTGACCCCAACACGTGGATCGCCGAGTTCGGACACGAACCGCACCACATCCGCACAGCCGCCCGGTGGTTGCTCCCACGGTGCAGCCCGTCCGGGAGCCAGGCGCAGCGGCTGCTGGAGGCCATGACGATCCTCCACAGCAACGCCGTGGAACACACCGCGTCCGGCCTGCCGGGCGGGACCGTGCGGATCAGGCTGGAGAAGCAGCCCTTCGCCTTCAAACTGGCGGTGACCGACGACGGCCCCCGTCCGGACGCACCACTCACCTTCCCGATCCCCGCTGGGGAGCCCTCCGCCGAGGGAGTACCCACAGGGCACGGGTTCGGGCTGCGGCGTCTGGAGAAGCTTGCTCTGTACTGGGAGTGGGACGGCTGCGCCGGAGGCCCCCTCACCGTCTGGGGGATCTTCGACCGTCACCTGCCGCTCGCGCGATGAGGGCCACGCCGTGTCCTGGAACGTCCACCACGACCAAGAGCGCGACGAAGCCGCTCATGTCCCCCAACGCGAGCGCCAGCGCATGTGGACGACTCTCTGCCCACCGGGAACGCGCCCACCCCCGATGACCTGCGCCGGAACATCCACCACCGCGAATACCGGATCGCTCGCGTCGGCCATCCAGCCCTGCACAGATCTCGGGCGCGGTCACACCGACCCTGCACACCTTCGGAGAGGAACCCCTGTTCGCCATGTCCGCCGAACCGCAACCTCCCGCCCCCGGCACCGTTCACGCACTCACCCCGGGAGAGGTCGCCCGAGCCTTTCGAGTGGATTCCAGGACCGTCTCCCGCTGGGCCAAGGAAGGCCGGATCAGCAGCTTCCGAACCCCCGGTGGCCACCGCCGCTTCCTCAAACACGAGGTGGACGCGTTGCTGGCCGCGAGCACCTTCCTCGCCCACTGACTCCGTTGCCGACGAAGAAAGCAGTCCCCATGTCCAGGTCCCTGCTGTACCTGCTCAACGTCTCCAACGCCTCCCGGCTCAGCGCTGACTCCGGACGGATCTACGCCGACATCCTCACCCGCGCCCTGACCGACGCCGGATGCGACATCACCCTGGTCTGCCCCACCCCGGTCACCGACCCCCGCGTGCGCCACATGGTGCCCCCACCCACCGCTACCAGCAAGTACCGGGTGCGCGTCACCCACGACGTCGGCTACCTCGCCCAACTCCTGCGCGCCACGTGCCCGGACGCGATCGTGGTCAACCAGATCGAAGCCGCCCCCGCGGTACGCGCCGCCATGCTCGACGCACGCGCCACCGCCCAGGTCGTCGGCTACTGCCACTACCTGCCCTTCTCCCTGGACGAACACGGCCACCTGGTCAAGGACCCCGCCTTCAGCGACGGCGGCCTCGAACTCCCCATCCAGCTCGCCTTCGCCAGCGGCCTGGCCGCCTGCGACCGGATCCTCGTCCACTCCCGCACCGCCCGCGACTGGACCCTGGCCGCCTCCGACGAGTACCGGGCAGGCATCCACGACCGGGTTCACGTCGTCTCCCCACCCCGCGACCCCCGCCTCGTCCGCACGGACGCCACCGCACCCGAACACGCCCTGGGCCTGTACAACCACCGGCTCTACGGCCACTACGGCACAGACCACTTCATCGATCTGGCCCGCCGGGTCACCGCCAACGGGCTCCTGATGCGGGTGATGGACCTCTTCGGCCGCCGCGACCCCGAACGCATCGCCTTGGACCCCAGCCCCGAACACGCCCTGGCCCGCCTCGACACCATCTGCGGCGTCACCGTCTGCACCGACGGAGGCGACCGCGACCGCTACCGCACTCTGCTGGCCGACACCACGGTGGGGTTCGCGCCGTTCCGGCCCGGGTGCACGTGGTCGATGTCGATCATCGACCTGCACGCCATGGGCGTCCCCGTCGTCGCACCCCGCATGGCGTGGATGGCCGAAGCCGTCCACGAGGATCTGCTCTTCGACCCGGCCGACCTCGACAGCGCGATCAAGATCGTGGACCGGCTCGTGGAGGACCCCGTCTTCTGGCAGGCCCGCAGCCGCCATGCCCACGACTCCACCCACCACCTGACCCCCGAACAGGTGGCCGCCGACTACCTGGAGGCGATCAGGTGAACCCCCGGCCCGACGCGGTGATGCTCTCCTTCGACGAGCCCCTCGCCAACGACCTGCACGCCCACCTGGAACGCGTCCTGGAGCGGCCGGTCAAGCGCCTGCACGGCGTGGTCGGCATGCGCCGCGCCTACCAACTGGCCGCCGAACTCGTGGACACCGACACCTTCCTGCTCGCCGACGGCGACTTCCACATCCACCCCGCCTTCACCCCTGCCCCCGAGCCCCTGCCCGAAGGCGTGGCGATGCGGGTGTGGAAGGCCACCAACCCCGCCACCGGACGCACCTACGGATACGGCGGCATGAAGCTCATCCGCCGCGACTCCCTCCGCCACCTGGGCGAGACCGTCGACGTCCTGGCAGCCCTGCCCGGCAGAGTCGAGTTCTCCACCCAGGTCGCGGGCACCACCCACTTCGACCAGAGCCCCTACCACGCCTGGAAGGCCGCGTTCCGCGAGGTCGCGATGCTCACCCGCGGCTGCGAGTACGGAGCCGACTCCGACACCACCCGCGAACAGCTCCGCGCCTGGACCACACCGGTCGGAGGCCGGTTCACCTCGTGGGTGCGGCGCGGGACCGCCGACGGTGCCGAGTTCGCCCACGCCACACCCGCCAACAGCCCGATCTGGCAACGGCTGAACGACCCCGTGTGGCTGCGCGCCCAGTTCGAGGCCGTCCCCGCTCGGGAGCAGTTGTGAGGCGGGCGATGGTGTTGGTCGAACCGGCCACCGAGCACGCGGGCCACTGGCAGGACGCCCTCGCCCACCTCGCCACGGCCGCCACCGCCGAGGGCCACCAGGCCGTCGTGGTCACCCTCAACGGGATACCCGCACACATCCACAGCATGCTTCAGGAACACGGAGCACTCGTGCTCACCCGGCCCGGCGAATCTGCGGGGAGGCTTCTCCTCGCGCTCGGGAAAGGGACACATCGGGTCGCCGCGATCGCCCGACGCCTGCTGCCTCACCGCCGGTTGCCGCACCAGATCACCCTCATCGCCCGGTGCCTGATCGAAGCGGCCTCCCTGCGCACCGCCCGCCACGTGCTGAGGCACGAACCCGACGTGGTCGTGATCCTGACCGCCAGCGAGGCCCTCCACGGAATGGCCTACCTGCTGTCACGCACCCCGCACCTGCGGGTGGTCCACGAGGTGAACACCACCGAAGACCGCCCCCTACGGACGCTCGGACGCCTCGCTCCGCCCCGACAGGCCGTGGCCGTGTGCCCCACGCGCGCGGTGGAGAACGAGGTCCGCGATCGCTTTCCCGAGCTGAGGACCACTGTCCACCCCTTCGCCATGGCCGCACCCGAGGAACGGATCACCAACGACGAACGCGCCCAAGCCCGCCGTGCGCTCGGTATCCCCGACAAGGCACCGGTTCTCTGTGTGGTGGGTGGGTGGTGGCTCCACAAGGACATGGCCACCACGGTTGCCGCGTTGGAACGTCTCACCCGGCCGCTGCACGTCCTCGTCGCGGGCGACCCCACCGACCCGAACCTCCTCCGCCGGATCGCCGCATCCCCACACGTCACGCTGCGGATCCTGCCCGGGCCGCTCACACCCGCTGACATCCGCCAGGTCTACGCGGCCAGCAGCTTCACTACCGTCCTGCGCCACTCCGGCGTGGGCAAGGAGTCCGGGCTGGTCGCCGACTCCGCCCGGCTCGGAGTCCCGCTCCTGATCTCCGACCACGACCCCGACCTGACCCGCCGCGTCAGCACTTGGGCCACGGTCGTCCCTCCCCGCGACCCGGACGCGCTCGCCGACGCCATCAACCAGGCCTCCCTACACCCACCAGCACCGCCGCCTCCCACCTCCGCGATGGACCTCGGGCTGCGTACCCCGCGCCAGACGCTGGCCCTGTTTCAGGAGTTGATGCCATGATCCCGCCCCTGATCGCCGTGATCGGCCCCGTCGAGACACCTCTGCTCCAGGCCTGGGTCGAGCACTACCGCGCCCTCGGAGTCGGTGACTTCCACCTCGCGCTCCACCTGCCTGAGCACGCCCTACCCGGAACCGAGCAACGCCTGCGCGACACCCTCGCCCAACTCGGGATCACCCCTGACCTGGTGGAACACGGTCCCTGGCACGAGACCACCAACGCTCGCCTGCGCGACCGTCTGCGCGCCCGTGCCGGGGAAGGGTGGCATCTGATCGCTGACAGCGACGAGTTCCACGCCTTCGTCGCCTCGCTGGCCGAGGTGATCGTCACCGCGGAACAGGCCGACCACACCGTCGTGCGGGGACTGTTGCTGGACCGCGTCGCCCGCATCGGAGAACTCACCGCCTGGCCCTCACGAGAGCACACTGCCGGGGAGAAGGGGGAGGGCCTTCGGGAGGACTTGGACGCCGCCTACCCTCTGGGCGGCTGGCTCACCCACCGGCTCCTGCTAGGTGATCCCCGCAAGGTCGTCCTGGCCCGCCCCGACGTCCCCCTCAGCACGGGAAACCACCGCGCCCCCGGCCACCACCCTGCCCACGGTCAGGTCGCCGTGGTGCACCACTTCAAATGGCGCTTCGGCGTCGAGGCCGACCTCAGGCGTAGGATCGCCCGCTTCAGCTCCGGGGCCTGGGCCGAGACCAGCCCAGCCGTACGCCACGAAGCTGCCCGCTTCCTCACCCACCTGCGCGAGAACCAAGGGCGGATCAACACCGCCGACCCCGCACTCGCCTTCCGACCCGTCACCCTTGACCACACCCCGCCCACCTGGCAGGACGAGGCCCACCCGATCCTCACCCAGTGGCGGCCGGCCCCGCCGGGAACGAGCCAGCGGCGATGACCTCCTCACCCTCACTCTCGGGAGGATCAAACCGGGCCACGAAGTCCGCCAACGCCTCCGGCGTCACCGTCAACGCGTTGGCGTCCTCACGGCGGTTCCGCTCACCCAGACGCCGCAGCAGCTCCTCCCGCTCCACGGGGAAGTACAGCAGCCGCCACCGGCCCCCTGAGGCTTCGACCAGCTTCTTCCACTCCTCCCGCTCCGCACGACGCCACAGACCGTGGTCCACCACCACATCGCGCCCCTGGGAGAGCAGCTCGACCAGACGGTCACGGACCCAGTCCACGACCGGGACCTGACGCTCGAAGTACTCCCACTCCGGATAGTCGACCCCGTACCGGCCATGTCGACGGTGGACCTCCTCATCCACCGACAACCGCACCGCACCGGACGGCTCGAGCACTGTGCGCGCGTAGGTGGTCTTGCCCGACCCGGTCAAGCCGACCAGCAGAAACACCACGGGAACCCGTCCCACACGTTCTCCTTCCCGGAGCTGTCGATGCACCGTTTCACACGAGCAACTCTACGAACCGCGATCCAACGCGCACCCGTATTCATCCCCAAACGGGCCATCCGCTGGCTGGACGACGAACTCCTACGCAACCCCGTCACCACCACTGCCTCGACACGGTTCGGCGCCCATGTCCCGGTCACCACCAGTGACATCATCCAGCGCTACCTCTACACGTTCGGCACCTGGGAACCCCACCTGATCGCATGGATCACCCACTGCCTCAACGCGGGGAACACCTTCGTGGACGTGGGCGCGAACATCGGCTACTACACGATGCTCGCCTCCCACCTCGTCGGCCCGACCGGACACGTCGCGGCGATCGAACCCGTCCCACCCTTCCACCAGCACCTCCAGGCGACGCTCCTGCTCAACGAGGCGCGCAACGTCCGCGCCATCGACCAGGCCGTCGCGGCTGAACCCGGCCGGGTGGAGATGTTCCTGGCCGACCCGGGCAACCTCGGCGGTACCTCCACGATCCGGCCTCGGCACGTGCACGACGCCTTCCACGTCGACGCCGCACCGCTCCCGGACATCCTCACACCCGCCGAGATCCGCAACGCGCGGCTGATCAAGATCGACGTCGAAGGAGCCGAAGCCGCAGCGGTCCAGAGTCTGGCACCCCTGCTCGGCCTGCTGCGGCCCGACGTCGAACTGATCATCGAGGTCACCCCGCGCACTCTGGCCAAACAGGGGCTGGAAGTCGAAGACGTGATCGGGCCACTACGGGCGGCGGGCTTTCACACCTACCGGATCGCCAACGCCTACGACCCGAGGACCTACCTCACGGCCATCAGTGCCCCCGAACCGCCGCGACGGTGGGAGCGGGAAGTCACCGAGATGAGTGACCTGGTGTTCTCCCGGGCTGACGCCGCATACCTGTGACCCCCAACCCAACCTCGTGCCCGGGGCCGGTGACTGTTCCGGGCGGAAGGGGTTGAAGATTCTCGCCTGACCAAGCGACCATCGACCAGCCCTGACCAGGACAGGAACCCATTTCTGGGGTTTTAAGGCTGTTGCTGCCTGTTTGTGGGTGGGAAGCGCAGTTCCGAGGGCGTACGACTTCGGGGCCATTGACACTCACCCCCGACCCCGCAAGGGCAGGGGCCAGCCTCGTCTCGGGGCTGGCGAAGAAGAGAAGAAGAGGTGCCCCAGGCCGGTGCGCGAACACCGACCCGGGGCGTGATTCCCACCTGGATACAGCAGGAGGAAACCGTGGAGAAGTCTATCGGGCGCCACCGCAAGCGCCGCCGGGGATGGGGCGAGCACGTGCGCTGGATGATCGGCGCGGTGCTGGCCACCGTGTTCTGCGGCCCGACGAGCCGCAGCGCCCCACCAACGTCAGAGCCCGAGGCCCGTCAGCCGCTTCCGGAGAGGCGTGCCCGGGCAGAGCGGCAAGCCGTCTTGGGGCAGCAGGTGGACGAGAAGCTGGGGGCGGCTTCGCGCACTCACGCGGGGGCCGTGGTGCAAGGGGAAGCGGCTGTGGTGCCGCGTCAGCGGGACCCGTATACGGGGCGGCGTGGGTGGTGTGTGGATGACGACGGGGTGCGCGGGGGGCGCCCCTACCTCGCCCGGGCAGAGGAGCGCTTCCTCTGCGGCCACGCGGAAGCGGCTGGAGGCGCTGGTCACGTCGGCCTCCTGGACACCGTTCGCGAGCCCTCGCCCGTGCCCGCGCCTTCTCCGGTTCCTGAGGGTGGCGGGGAGGGTGAGTTCGCTGAGCTGGCCCGCCTCGTGCGCCGATGGCAGGCTGTCACGAGCTGACCGGTAAGAGCACGCACTCCGGTGTGGTGTCGACCATGAGGATGGTCGGCACCACACCGAGGTTGTTCTTCGTTCACATCAAGTCATCACAGGTCAGCCGTGCGATATAGAAAAGGGGGAAAGAGCGCCCCCTGGAGTGGTTTTCGGTCGTCCATTGTGCAGCGGGTGGAGTGCGCTGAACCCCGAGTGAACACGGTTTGAACCAGGGCCAGTAGGTGGGCCGCTGTGTGGGCCGACGCCTGGACCGCCCCTGTAGCCCACCCATCCAGCACCATCTTCGCAGGTCAGGGGTTGTTCAAGTGGGCCAACGCGTGTCCAGACTTATACCCAGTGGGTACTTATCTTCACGTAGGGGGCGGGCGGCGCCCCCGGCGAGCGGGGGCGCCGCCCGCCCCCCGCATCCCTCGAAGGGTGCTTCCCTCCGGGTTCCTCTTCCCGTCTTGTTTCTTGATCTGCTCTTTCTTCCATCCATTGATCCGAGTGGAAGAGCCCACGCCGTAGCGCGCGGTGAGTCGGCGGAGATGACGCGGAGATCACGCGGAGGGCGGGCGGCGGACGGGTGCCCGGTGGCGAGCGCTGCGACGGGTTTCCGCGCGGCTCGCGGGGGCGTACGAGGCGCAGCGGCCCGCGACTCGCGGCGCGGCCCTGCGAGATCGGCGACCGGCTGTCGAGTGCGTCGCCTGAGTCTCGTCGTCAGGACCGTGGAGGGCAAGCACGGTGAGGTGGTGGAGGGGACCAGGGGGAGAGGACGCCCTGTTCGTTTCCGTTGTCGCGCCGTGGTAGTGGCCGGTGGGGGTGGTGATCCCGGGGGCCACGGTCACCCCCGACGCCGGGGCTGTGTGGGCCCACGTCGGCCCTACGGCCGCTGATGGGCCCGTGCTCCCGTCCGGGGTGTGCGGGGCGGACAGGGCCGACCAGGGCCGCTTGCGACCCTGGCCAGGGATGAGGGCATATCGCCCGAATCGGACGGTTGGTGGTAGGGGTGTTTCGGGCCGGGGGCACACCAGGAGCGAGAAGGCGCCACCGACCCCTGGCCGCGGGAGGTTCACCCCGGCTGGTCTGGGGCCTCGTGTCCGGTACGTGTTCCCCATCGGATCAACGGTTCCCTGGGCTGAGCTCTGCAGCCGGTTCTGCCATGTTTTTCCGAAACCTATGGGGGGATCCCCTTTTGGGGATCTGGTCATGGCCCCGTGTCTTGGGGAGACGTTCCATGAGGGAGAGATGTTGGCATATACACAAGGATGCGTACCTCGCGAATCTGGTTTTCTCGCCGTCGCATTGTGGAATGAACTCGGTGCGCTTCCGTCAATCGGATGCGGAATTCTAGGAGTTCGTCCGAAATGCTCAAGAAGATCCCCGGTGTGCTTGCTGTCCTGATGGCACTCGTCCTCCTTGGTCCAATGTCGCAGGCCCATGCCGCACATGTTCCACCAGCGGTCACGGTCGAGGACTACTACGCAGAGATCAACGGAGTCGAGTACCGGCCGTCACAGGAGCGTTCTCGGACATGGGCGGCTTGCGGGGTGCGGGACGACAGTCACAAGCTTGTCCGTACTTTCACGAAAAACGGCGGTCCGTCCGGAAAAAGCGCCTACCTCAAGTGCGGATCGCGAGGCTGGGGATATCGCCACATCAAGGACAGGCACATGGATGACTGGAACAACATCGCCGTCCAGATAGGGGATAACTGGCGGTCCTTCGCTGACTTCGCGATCGAGCAGATTCTTATCGCACCTGAAAATGTCTCCTACAGGGCGGGGAACGACACCTATGCGTTCACGGCGCCAGTACAGATCCGAGACGGTGACGGGAACGTTGTCAGGACCTATCGACCTGTGGTCTCCGTCGCCAACGAGTCACGCAACATCATCACTGCCTATCCCCGGCGCGGGTAGGCACTGGAGGGTCCATGGACGACGCACTGCTGTTCTCCGAACTCGTGCACCGGCTCAACTTGGATGACAGCTTGGCCGAGGAGGCTCCCGACCGGGCGAGCGTCCTTCTTCGCCGGTGGCTGGGCCGTGATCTGGATCCGCCGTATGTATTGCATGTGGACCCGCCGACGCTGCGGGAGCATCTGCGGTCCATGGAGGACGTCAGCGAACTGTTTCCGAACACCGCCCGTGAGATCGGTGCGCTTCAACTGTTCCTCGTTCATATCGAGGAAGCCGTTGAGACCGCTCCGGAGGGCTATCAGCATTTGGTGATCGGCTCGGCCGGGGTGTACGCACGGCCGGATGCTCCACCGCGGGCCGATCGCAGCGCTTAGCGTGAGACTGGTCCGTCTTATGTGACCTTGCGTGGTCGGTGGGTTTCGTCTGTGAGGGGTGGTGATCGGGGTCGCCTGTGCGATCGCGATCGCGATGGCTACCGGCCACGGGGTGGTGGTGATGCCTATCGCCCAGGCAGTGGCTTCCCCACCACTTCGTGAGGCGTGGCCTACGCTGAGCCACAGCCCGGCTCCCGCCGAGCCGGGAGCTCCTGGTCGTCGTGCCCCCAGGCCAACGCGCCTTGCTCATGGCATCTGGTGGTGATGCGACAACCCTGGTTGGTGAGCGATCCCGGCGGGATCGGCCGTATACGGCCTGCAGCGCGGCAGGGCGCGCCAGGGGCCCGGGGATGCCTCGCGCGGGGTGTTGGGGCGACTGTGGGGCGCTGGCGGGCGGACGCGGGGGCCGTCCCGGGGCACCGGCACCAGGGTCACGGGATGTCACAATGCTCCGCGAGGTGGGTGTCCACCTGTACGGGACCTTGCACTGGGGAGCACACGAGGAGCAAAATCTGCCCCCAGACGAGGTCCGACACCTCGTCTGTTCGACTCGTGCGCCCCGTCTGACCTGGGATTTTGTGGCGCACCCGGCAGGATTCGAACCTGCGACCCCCGGATTAGAAGTCCGGTGATCTGGTGCCGTCACGTGCCTTTTCGTGCTGTTTCGTGTCACCCCATCCGATCCGTGGTGTCGTCTGAGAACGTGTGGTGCCGCCGGGTGTCGTGTCAGTACGGAACTGAAGAGCACGAACGGAGCACGAACCGGCGGTTGGCTGCATCCGATGACACCTCGCGAGGTTCTCGCTGGTTGTTTGGGGGCCAACCTTGGTGACAGATTCTTGGCCCAGTCAAGTACACGGAGGATCTGTCCAATTCACCTCACGATTCCTGAGCACGGCGGCTGGCTTCGGTTATGCCGTTGAACCCGTCCGCTCGCAAACCGGCCAGGCGCTTGTCCTGGCGCCAGCGGTCCATGGCGTTCCAGTGCTGTTGAGAGTCTCGGTGTTCGATGACGGCCTGGGTCAGTGGCAGGCTGCCCGGTCCCAAGACCTGGCGGGCTTGTTGCCGCACTTGGCGTAGCTCGGCGAGGACGGTGATCCCGGTGTCCACATCATCGACATTCACCCCGATCGCGAACCTGTCATCGGTGGGCTCGATGTAGACGGCCACCGGGGGGTCGTCGTGTAGCCGCGGTGCCCACTCGGACAGCAGGCGAACGTTCTCAGGCAGTGTGCCGTACAGGTACGCACTGCAGGATGCGGTTACGGTCGGCCCCTCCAAGGAGCGCACGCACGGTTCCTGGGAAGCGGGACGCGATGGGGAATGTAGTCCCGCCATGACCGTGATGAAGGTTCGGGTTGGCGAGAGCGTGTCATTCCCCTGAATCCGTGAGTTCTTTGTGCTGGTAGCGATGGAGGCTCTGGTGTCCCGGAACCGCCTTCCGGCACACCCGTCGTGCGGGCGGCCTCGTTGGTCGCCGTCCGCGCTCGCATGTCTACCCTGTCGTCCTCTCGTAGGGGGAGGGGAAGGGGAAGCGGGCCTGGAGGAACTCGCCCACCATGCGGTTCACGGACTCCTGGGCTTCGGGGGGTGTGTCGAGGTCGTTGAGGCAGAAGAAGTCCACCTCCGCGGAGGCTTCCAGCCGGTCCAGCCGCTCCTGGGCGTCGGGGGCGCCGATGTCGACGTAGCGCATTCGGAACTCGCCCGGTACGGCCCGGCCGGTCATGAGCGCGTAGTGGTGGTGCATCGTCGCGGCGAACCCCACGTCCGACAGCGACCGGAACCGTGACCGGGTGGTGGGCTCCACCTCCTGGCCGTACTTGTCCTCCAGGTCCAGCATCACCTGTCGGATCTGCGGGTGCGGGGTGTGCTTGAACTTGTGGGTGATCTGGCGTCCGAACTCTTCGGTGAACAGGGCGCGCACGTTCTTGCCCGCCGAGTTCGGCGCGACCTCCCCCTCGACCGGCCGGCCCACCCCGAACTGGAACGGGGAGAAGGGCAGTTGGGCGATGCCGTTGGCGTGGAAGAAGTTCTCCGCCCGGACGGGGCGGGCCAGGAACACGTCGTCGTTGAAGTACAGGTAGCGCTCCGACAACCCCTCGATGTGGTGCAGCCGGGTGCCGATGGCATGGGAGTTGAAGGTGGGCAGTGCATCGTGGTCGGCGAAGATGTCGCGGTGGTCCACCACAGTCAGCCCCGGTGTGTCGGTGTCCAACCACGCAGGGACCTGGTTGTCGGTGACCAGGTAGACGTGGCGCACGAATGGGGCGTACATCCGCAGCGAGCGCAGCGAGTAACGCAGTTCGTCGCGGTCGGTGAACCGCGAGGCGTTGCCCGCCAGGGTGGCCGCCGCGTCGTCTCCCCGGTGGCGGGCGCGCTTGGCGGCGTGTTCGGGGTCCTCGCCGTCGACCCAGGTGTAGACCACGTCCACGGGGAAGTCGACCTCGTCCACCAGCGTCCAGGTGAAGGGTTCGAAGGTGGGGTGCCGGCGTCCGGCCACGGTCAGCGTGGCGGGCTTTCGCTCGGCGCGGGGTAGGACGTCGGCGACCCTGTTGCGGCGCGGTGCCACCAGGGAGTCCGCCATTACGTCGTGGGGTGTCTGGGTGCGCAGTTTGCCCAGGATCTCCTCGACGTTGTCACGCTCCAGCAGGTCGGAGCCGTCGCGCCAGAACTCCACGTCGCACCCGTACTCGAACCCGCCCAGGAGGCGTCCTGCGGGGGAGAGGAGCGGTTCGGCGAAGCGGATGGTCAGGGCGGACTTGATCTGCTCGTCCAGGGCTCCGTCGACGTAGGCGGAGACGGCCGCCGCGCTGCCCTGGGGGCCGGGTTTGACCGCGTGCAGGGCGCTGGAGCCGTACAGCTCGCGCATGGCCTCCAGGACGCGTTTGCGTTCTGCGCGGTGGACACCGACCACGTGCCTGAGCGGGGAGCGGCCGCGGACGAGGAAGTGGTCGATGCCGGCCTCCTCCAGTGCGGTGGTGACCAGGCGCAGGTTGTGCGCGGAGGCGTCGGCGCAGGTGAAGTCGTCCACGACCCGGCCCAGGAGCTCCGTGTCCTCGGAGGTGAAGGTCCGTACAGTCGGGTCGCCGTCGAGGAGGTTCCGGCGTCGCTGGGCGATCTTGGCCAGCCGCTTCTGCTCTGCTGCCTGGCGGCGTTCTTCGGCGGCTTGTTCGGCTGCCTGGCGACGTTCCTCCTCCAGGCGTGCCTTGGTGGCGGGAGGGAGAAAGCGTTCGCCGGCTCGCTTCACACGTGCTGCCAGGGCCATGGGGCGGGATCCTTCGGTCGAGGTGGGGAGGCGGGGATGGCTGTGGGGCGGATGTTGAGCCACGCCAAGGGGCAGAGGCGTCAGGTGTTCAAGTAAAGGACGAACGGGTCTCTTCTGGCGTTCACGCCTATATGGGATCGAGACTCATCCGGTATCCACGCCCTTTGGGCTCTGCCGGGGCGTCTGGGCGGTAGCGAAAACGCGGTTGGGTGTGGTGCGGGGTCGGGGTGCGCCTCGCGTGGTTTTCAGCAGCATGGCCGTCTGCTGTCGGTGAGGCGTCGGCTTCCGAGCCGGGTGTGGGGCTGCTCGCCATCGGAAACGGATGTGGATCCTGCTGGAGCTGGACTGGCCATGGTGGGTGATCGGATCGGTCTGTATGCGTGCAGTCGGGGCGGGCGAGCTGGCGAGCCCGACCCCTCATGTACAAAAGGTCATGAAGCGACTGCGAAAAGTCACGATGCTGATGCTCGAAGCATCTTGTGGCGGAACGGTCGGAGCTGAAACCTTCTGAAGGTTCCTGTGGCCGGATTTGGCCACCCCGTCTCATATGTGACAAGAGTCCAGGTGGGACGCGGTTTCTTTTAAACCTCTGAGGCTTGTGCGCTTGCTGTCCCCTGGTGTCCGTTTCCCTCTGTGCGCTAGCTTCGGCCGAGATTCAGACGTTGGGCGTGAGCCCTGCGTCGACGCTGACCCAGACCCCGGAGAGGCATCCCCCATGCGTCGCCCCTTGACCCGAGCGACGGCGGTCACGACCGCCACCGCCCTGGTCCTCACATTGCTCACGTCCATACCGGCTCACGCTGATGAGGACGAATCCGCAGGTGGGGGAACGGCAAGTGATTCCACCGCCACTGCGGAGCAGGACGCTCTGGCTCTTGCCGTGCAGACCGGGGAGCGGGTGGAGATCGAGGGGCTCACCGACGAGAAGACCCAGCACTTCGCCAACCCGGACGGCACGCTGACCATGGAGACCCACGCGGTCCCGGTCCGCGTTCGCTCCGATGAGGGCTGGGTGGACGTCGACACCACGCTGGTCACAGCTGAGGACGGCATGGCGCGTCCACGCGCCGCGGGGATGGACATCGCCTTCTCCGGCGGCGGCGATACCCCCATGGCCCGCATCGGCATCGGTTCCAACAGCGTCGAACTCGACTGGATCGGCGACCTGCCCACTCCCGCCCTGGAGGGAAACCAGGCCACCTACGCCGACGTACTGCCCGACGTGGACCTGGTACTGACCGCCGCCGTGGAGGGGTTCACCCAGGTCCTGGTGGTCCACACCCCCGAGGCCGCCGCCCCCGAGCTGGCCGAACTCGAACTGGCCCTGGGTACCAACGGCGTCACGGTCACCGCCGACGACCACGGCAACCTGGAGGCCACCGGCGACGAGGGCGGCCGCAGCGTCTTCGCCATCCAGGCCCCCTCCATGTGGGACTCCACCGGCGCCGACGAGGCCGCACCGGCCGAGGACCCCGCCGTCGCCCCGCTGTCGGGCTCCCTCATGGAGCCCGTGGAGACCACCGTCGACGTCAACGCCATCCGACTGGTCCCGGACCAGGCGATGCTCACCGACGAGGCCACCGAGTACCCCGTCTACATCGACCCCTCGGTCAGCGCGTCCCGCCCGAACTGGGCCGCCGTGGACAAGGCCTTCCCGGACCAGGAGTACTTCAACCCGAATGAGGAATCGGCTGGCGTCGGTCGTTTCGAAGGAGCCCAGGTGTACACCCGCCGGGCGTTCTTCCAGTTCACCACCATGGGCCGCACCGAGCACGAGAACACCATCATCAACTCGGCGACCCTGCGCACCGAGGTTGACTGGTCCTACGACTGCAACAGCGACGCCCACGTCCAGCTCCACCGCGTGGACGCGTTCGACTCGGGCACCACGTGGAACAACCAGCCGACCGCCCGCGACCACCTGGACACCCAGAACGTCACCGGCGGCTGGGCCACCTGCCCCGCCAGCAGCGGGGTGGAGTTCGACGCCACCGACGCCTACCAGTGGGGCCTGGACAACAACAAGTCGCACATCTACCTGCGGCTGAAAGAACGCGACGAAGCCGGCACCACTGCCTGGCGCCGGTTCAACATCGACACTGATCCCCCGGTCCTGGTCGTCGACTACAACCACCCGCCCGAACAGCCCATCACCTCCACCGTCTCCGACTCCCTGGGCGGAGTGTGCTCCACCGACCCCGCCAACCCCAGACTGATCAACAACACCTCGATCACGCTGCGCGCCCAGATCCGTGACCGCGATTCCTACTGGGTCGGCCAGCAGGTCAAGGCCCGCTTCGAGTGGAAGATCGACGGCGCCGAGACCACGCTGGGATCATCGGACTCCTCACTCGCCACGGTGGCCAAGTGGCCTGACGGGTCCTACCGGTCAGTGACCGCCGCCGACCTGCCCGAGCAGGAACTGATCGCCTACCGCGCCCGAGGAAAGGACTCGGTCAACTGGGGGCCGTGGTCGCAGTGGTGCTACCTGTCGGTCGACACCTCCAAACCCGACACCGGTCCCGTGGTGACCTCCACCGACTACCCCGCAGGCGACGACGAACACGGCAGTGTGGGCCGCACCGGTGACTTCACCTTCGCCAACAACGGGGTCGAGGACGCCGCCGCCTACCACTACAGCGTCAACGACGCCTCCTGCTCCACCACCGTCGACCTGGACACCCCGGGCGCGGAGGTCACCGTTCCCATCACGCCGCCACGATCCGGTCCGAACCTGATCCACGCCCGGATCACCGACGCCCATGGCAACTCCTCCGAGTGCGGACTGGTGTACACGTTCACTGTGGCCCCACCCGCCCAACCGGTGTCCTACTTCCCCCTGAACGAGGGACAGGGTACGACCGCGACCGACGCCATGGACCAGGGGAGAACGGCGACGGCGACCGGTTCCATCGGCTGGACACGGGGCCGCGTCGGGGAGAACTCCGGCGGCTCTTACCGACTGGAAGGCGCTGCTCTGGACACCCTCAGTGGTGAACGCATGAGCACGCAGGAACCGGTCATTGACACCAGTGGAGCGTTTTCCATCTCGGCCTGGGTGAGGTTGGACGAGAGTAACCCCAGTCGTGCATACACCGCTGTCTCTCAGGCTGGAGATCGCCACAGCGGTTTCTATCTGGGATACCAGCACTACGACGGAGGGCGCTGGATCTTCAAACAGGCTCCCTATGACGACGACAGTACCTGGATCTCCGAACGTGTGATGTCCATTGAGCCCGCCCAGATCGGTGTGTGGACCCACCTGATGGGCACATTCGATCCCGAGACAGGTCAACTGGCCTTGTACGTCGACGGTGTCAAGCAGGGCACACATGTGCAGGAGACGGCCTGGAACGCACAGGGTCCCTTCGTCATCGGTGGAGCGTTGTACCAGGGCACTTACTACGACTTCTGGCCCGGGGGGCTTCCCCCCGATGTGTGGACACACTCTGATCAGGCAGCGAGCCTCAGGTTAGCGGTCCGCTGCTCGTAGACGAGCGGGCTGAGCTGCCCGTTCGCCGAATGCCGCCGTCGGGTGTTGTAGCGGCCGATCCAGGAGAACACCGCCAACCTGGCCGTCCTGGCCGTGGGCCACCGCTTCAACCCCCGCCCCTGCAACGTCTCCCGCTTGAGCGTGGCGTTGAACGACTCCGCCGCCGCGTTGTCCGCGCTGGATCCCACCCCGCCCCTGGAACGCACCACACCCCATCGGTCGCACACCGCGGCGAAGGCCGCTGAACTGTACTGGGCGCCGTGATCGGAGTGGAACACCGCCCCGGCCAGGCTCCCGCGCTCGGCCCCGGCTGCTTCCAAGGCGTCCGTGACCAGCTCGGTACGCATGTGATCGGCGATCGACCAGCCCACCACCCGGCGCGAGTACAGGTCGATCACCGTGGCCAGGTACAGGAACCGGCCGCCGTCCACGGGAAGGTAGGTGATGTCGCCGACGTAGCGGGTGTTGGGCGTACTCGCGGTGAAGTCGCGCTCCAGCAGATCCGGGACCGGCCGATCGTTGGGTGCGGGGACAGTGGTGCGCACCTTCTTCCTCAGGTGCAGGCCGACGATTCCCGCCGCCCGCATCAGGCGGGCCACTCTCTTGTGGTTGACCCGGTGTCCCTGTTCGCGCAGTTCGGCGGTGATCCTCGGTTCGCCGCAGGCCGGATCAGCCTCGTGCACCTTGCGGATCTTCGCGGTGAGCTCCGCGTCCTGTGCCGCCCGCTCCATCCGTGCGGATCGGGCCTTGCGCCAGGCGTAGAAGCCCGACCGGGACAAGCCCAGCACCGCGCACAGCCGCTTGACGCCGAAGGCGCCCGCGTGGTCCTCGACGAAACCGAAGCGGCTCACGGTCTCATCTCCTGCGCGAAATAGGCGGCCGCCCGGCGCAGGATCTCCCTCTCGGTCTTGAGCTCGGCGTTCTCCTTGCGCAGTCGGGCGATCTCGGCGTCCTTGGCCGCCTCCGCGGCGGCTCCGGGTGTTTCGGCCTTCTCCGTGGCCCGCACCCAGCTGCGCAGCGTCTCGTGGTTCACGCCCAACTCGGCGGCGATGTGCGAGATCGGCCGATGGCTGGAGCGCACCAGCTCGACCGCGTTGCGCCGGAACTCCTCCGGGTACTTGTAAGTCCCCACCAGGACATACTCCTCTCCTGGACTCTCATCCAGTGTCCGATATGTCCACTACTCGGGGGGAACGCCCTTGAGCGCTTCCTTGCCTTCGCTGGACTCGTTATCACTCTGACCACCGACGCGAACCTGCGAATAGGCCGCTCTATCGAAGGCACGAGCCTCCCGGTAGGCGCAGTCACTTTGGGTTCCCCGGATCATTCCGTCGCTTTGGTGATCCGCCGCAGAGTCCGCCGTCCGATGCGGCTCATGGCCGGATTACTGCGCTCGTAGTACCAGACCAGGCCCAACGCTTGCTCGAAAGCCCAGGCTCGGCCACGCTCCCACTCTGGGGCATCGCTGCCCAGCGCCTTCCTGAATGCGTGTCTGGGTCTCTCCTCCAGCAGGTGCCAGGCACAGACCAAGTCCAGTGCCGGGTCCGCCGGGCCCAGCCCGCCGACATCGAGAACTCCGGCCAGGCGCCCGTCTCGCACCAGGAGGTTGCCGGGCATCAGGTCACCGTGGCTCATGAGATCGGGATCCTCGCCTCTGGGCAGCTCCCGCATTCTTTCCCAGAGTTCGCGCAGGCGCGGTACGTCCAGCAGCTTCTCGCTGTGCTCCAGGCAGGTGTGCACCCAGGCGTCGTGGTCGCCGATCCGGCCGCCGCGGCCCGTTCCTTGGAACACCCGGCCGCGGGTGTCCATGGCCCGGACTCCGCGTACGAACTCGGCCAGGTCCAGGGCGAAGCCGACGTTCTCGCCGGGGTCGAGCCGGTCGGCCGGTGTCCCCGGCAGCCAGGTCTGCACCGCCCAAGGCAGCGGATATCCCCGTTGTGGGCTTGCGATTGCCACGGGCTCGGGGGTGGCGAACCGGGTGCGCCCGAACAGTTCGTGTGCGGCTGTGGCCTCGGCCTTCAACCGGTGGCCAACCGCCTCGGGCTCCTCCCACCGCAGCGGGAAGCGAACCGAGAACCGCTCGCCCAGGCGGAACACGGTGTTCTCCGTACCTCCAGGGGTGACAGGAACAAGTGGTAGCCCGACCCACTCGGGAAACTCGGCGGCGATGAGACGGGCAGCTGTTTCCAGGGGCACAGCGATCTGTTCGGGGTGCATATCCATCGGTCTAGGGCCTGTCCGGCGGATCATGTGAACTTTTCACCCCCGGATCGTTGGCATGTTCATGGGGCGGGGAGATCTTACGAACGAGGAATGGGCCCGGCTGAAGCCGCATCTGCCGAAGCCCGGCAAGCGGGGCGGGCGTTGGGCGAGCCATCGCAGGATCATCAACGGGATCCTGCACCGGAACCGGACCGGGGTGCCGTGGCGCGACCTGCCTGCGCGTTTCGGTCCGTGGAAGACCGTGCACGAGCGGCATCGGCGCTGGTCGGCGGACGGCACGTGGGACAGGCTCTTCGCTGCGGTCCTAACCGACGCCGACGCGGAGGGCCGCATCGACTGGTCGATGGTGTCGGTGGACTCCACCACCGTAAGGGCCCACCAGCACGCGGGCGGGGCCCGCCGGAAGACACCCCAGGGGGCCGGGAAAAGGCGCATCCCCCGGTGGCACCGACCCGACGAGGGACTCGGACGCTCCCGGGGCGGCTTCACCAGCAAGATCCACCTCGCCGGAGAAGGAGGGCGACGCCCACTGGCTCTGCTGATTACCCCGGGCCAGTGGGCAGATGTCCCTCAGTTCATCCCTGTCATGGAACGCATCCGCGTCGCCCGACTCGGCGGCGGCCGCCCTCGGACCCGGCCCGACCATCTCGGCGGTGACAAGGCGTACTCCTCGCGCCGCAACCGCCGCTACCTGCGCCGACGCCAGATCAAACACACCATTCCTGAGCCGAAGAACCAGTGGGCCAACCGCCAGGCACGGGGCAGCAAGGGCGGCCGGCCCACCGGCTTCGACAAGACGATCTACAAGAGAAGGAACGAAGTCGAGCGGACGATCAACGCGTTGAAGAACTCCCGGGCCGTGGCCACACGCTTCGACAAACGCGCCTACATCTTCCACGGCACGGTCATCGTCGCCTCTGTCCGGCTCTGGCTCCGTTCATGACGCATCGCCCTTACGAGCGGAGCTCGTAGTCGAACCAGATCCGGTGGGTGCCGTCCGCGTCGACTGCCATGCCGCCGGTTCCTGTAATCCCGGCCAGCGCAGCCGTTCCACTGCCACGGACGATGACGAAGAACTCGTCCTCTCTCCCTTCACCCAGGGTGGTCGCAGAGTGTGCAAAATTAAAGGTTCCTGCCTGCCCATGAAGCGTTCCCTCGAACGACTCCATGGCGACATACGTCCCTGCCCCGCTGACCTGGTCGAATGCGGCGGTGAACAAGGTCGCAGAACGACCGGCGATCTCGCCTTCGTACTGCTTCTCCATAGTGGAGACGCCAACGGGCAGCGCCGTCTCGATCGCAGGACTCGGCAACGGAGTTGGGGTGAACTCGGCAACTTTGAACGTTCCTGAAGCTCGCATCCCTGGATCGTAGGCCCCACCACTGACATCTCTCACCGAGATCTCTTCCATGATCCGCCGGACAGGCCCTAGTCTGACCGTTCACCGCTCGGCAGGGCATCCCTATTTCCGGGCCTGTCCTACGCGTCTTGTACCGGGGCCGGGAGAGGCTGCGGCGTGTACGGGGATCGCCTCCCGTCACCCGCCGACCCCAGGGGATCGAACCCTGAACCCGCGGATCAGAAGTCCTCGACCTTGAGCAGGCCGCGGCGGAAGGCGGCGGTGACGGCGGCGGCGCGGTCCTTGACCCCGAGCTTGTCGTAGATGTGCAGTAGGTGGCTTTTCACCGTCGCCTCGCTGATGAACAGGCGCGCGGCGGCCTCGCGGTTCGTCGTGCCCTCGGCGATCAGGCGCAGGACCTCCAGCTCCCGGTCGCTCAGCGCCTCCACGGGCTCACGGACCCGGCCGAGAAGGCGGGTGGCGACCGACGGCGAGAGCACGGACTCCCCGCGGGCGGCCGCACGGACCGCGCCGACGAGCTCGTCGCGGCCGGTGTCCTTGAGCAGGTAGCCGGTGGCCCCGGCCTCGATGGCGGGAAGGACGTCGCGGTCGGTGTCGTAGGTGGTCAGGACGAGCACACGCGCCGCGGTTCCCCGTCGGGCGAGCTCCCTGATGGCGTCGACACCGCCCATGCGGGGCATGCGCAGGTCCATGAGGATCACGTCGGGTTCCAGTGCCCGCGCGCGCTCGACCGCCTGGACGCCGTCACCCGCCTCACCGCACACGTCGAACTCCGCGTCGCCGTCGAACATGCCGCTGATGCCGTCGCGGACGATGGGGTGGTCGTCGACGACCAGGATCCGGACGGGACGCTCAGACACGGGCCGCCACCGCCGGGAGGCTGGCCGAGACGGCGGTGCCGCCACCGGGTTCGGACTCGATCTCCAGTTCGCCCGCCATACGGCTCACCCGCCTGCGCATCGCAGTCAGTCCGAAGCCGCCGCTCTCCTGGGCCCGCTCCGGGTCGAACCCGGCGCCGTCGTCGCGTACGTCCAGCGTCACCACATCCTCCATGTACGACAGTGTCACTCCGACGCGGGACGCGTCGGCGTGCCTGGCAGCGTTCGCCAGGGCCTCCTGGGCGACGCGGAGCAGTGTCTGCTCCACCTCCTGGTGCAGCGGCCGGACCGTGCCGGTGGCCGTCAAGTCCGCGCGCACCGCCCGGACCTCGCCCCACTGGCGGACCAGGTCCTCCAGCGCCTCGGGCAGCGGTGTCGACTCCAACTGCCCCGGTCCCAACGCGTGGACGGAACGCCGCGCCTCGGCCAGGCTCTCCCGCGCCAACCGGATCGCGATGTCCACGTGGCGCTCCCAGCCCTCGCCTCGCCGCGCCGCCTGGAGTTGGGTAACGATGCCGGTCAGGCTCTGGGCGAGGGTGTCATGGATCTCAGCGGCCATGCGCTGTCGCTCATCGTGCACGCCCGCCTCCCGGGCCTGGACCAGGAGTTGGGCCTGTAGGCCCTCGTTCTCCCGCAGGGCCGACTCCAACCGCGTCACCATGCGGTGGCGCTCGGTGCCCCGCTCGGCCGTGACGTCGCCGAGGAAGCTGAACAGCACGACCGCGGCGATGATGGCGGCGGTGAAGAAGAGGTAGGTGAGGATCCCGGTCGGAGTGGGGTCGGGCAGCCCTCCGTTGTAGGAGGTGACACAGGCCACCGCCGTGGCGGCCACTCCGGCCACGCGCCACATCCCTGTGAGGTGCCGCCACGAGTGCAGGAACCCGACGAAGCCGAAGAAGCTCGCAAACCACAGGTTCTGGGCGCCCAGCGTGGCGATCAGCGCCACCAGCCCGGCCACGTAGACGGGGCCGCGCGGCATCAGCAGGAGCCAGACCGCAGCCAACCCGACCAGTCCGACGACGACCCACGACAGGCCGTCGGTGAACAGGGAGAGCACCGTCGAGGCCACCAGCAGGACGTAGGGGGCGGCCGCCATCTGGTGCTCCAGGGCACGCTCCCAGCGGTCGAGCTGCGCGGTCATCCTACTCCCAACGGAAGAGTCTGGCCGCGGCTGCGCCGAGGACCAGGGCGTACACGGCCATCACACAGAGGAGCAGGGGGCTCGCTCCGCCGCCCGCCCAGACGTCGCGCAAGCTCTGCCCGAAAGCACCCAGAGGGGTGTATTCACCTGCGGAGGCCACGATAGCGGGCATCTGGTCGGCGGGTTGGATGAGGCCGGCGAGGTAGGCCATCGGGAAGTACAGCAGGACACCGATCCCGTTGGCGGCGCGGCCGTTGGGGGCGGTGGCCGCGATGACGAGTCCGACCGAGAACATCGCCGCAGTCCCCAGCAGGAAGGCGAGCACGCCGGATGGGGACGGGGAGGGGAGGTGGGCTCCGAGGACCGTCCCGGCGACGACCGTCAGCAGTGCGCAGGCGGTCACCGCGAGTACGAGCTGGAGCACCAGTTGCACGGCCAGCAGGCTCCCCGGGTGGACCGGCGTTACGGAGAGCCGACGCAGGATACCCCTCTCCCGGTAGGTGGCCAGCGTCGTGGGTAGGAGGTACAGGCCCACGAGCCCCACGGCGATCGCCAGGGCCATCGGCAGGAGCAGAGTGTCGCCCTCCTCAATCGAGCTTCCGAACACCAACAGGATGAACAGCGGGATGAGGAGCGAGAGCACGGCTCCGGGCTCCCTGGCGAGCAGCTTCAGTTCGACGGCGGCGAGCTTGGTCATGGGGGTGCCCCTCAGTGGTCGGTGTCGAAGGAACGGCCGGTCAGAGCGACGAACGCGTCGTCGAGGGTGCGCTTGTCGATGCGCAGGTCGCTGACGGCGACCTGGTGGCGCGAGAGGTGGGCGGTGACCGCCGTGGCGAAGTCCCCCCGTCCGGTGACGACCACCTGGTCGCCCTCGCGCGTCACACCGGTGACCCCGGGCACTCCTTCCAGCTCGACCTTCTCGCCCCGCGGGAGCGTGAACCGCATCCGGTGGTCGGAGTCGATCCCGTCGACCAGCCCCGCCGGAGTGTCGAGTGCGACGACCCTGCCACGGTTCACGACCGCGACGCGGTCGCACAGCTCCTCCACCTCGTCCATGAAGTGGCTGACGAGGACCACGGTCACGCCACTGTCGCGGACCCGCTTGACCAGCTTCCAGGTGGCGCGGCGCGCCTGCGGGTCGAGTCCCGTCGTCAGCTCGTCGAGGAACGCCACCTTCGGCGCTCCCACCAGTGCCAGAGCGATGAACAGGCGCTGTTGCTGGCCGCCGGACAGGGTCTTGAACCGGGCCGTGCGCTTGTCCGCCAGTCCCCACTCCTCCAGCAGTTCGCGCCAGTCGCGGGGCCGTCGGTAGAAGGAGGCGTAGAGGTCGAGCGCCTCCCACACCTTGATGTTCTCGGGCAGCCGCGTGTGCTGAAGCTGCACGCCGATCCGCTCCCGCACGGCGGCTCCGTCGCGGTGCGGGTCCATGTCGAGCACGCGGACGGACCCGCTGTCGGGCTTCCTCAGCCCTTCGACGCACTCCACGGTGGTGGTCTTGCCGGCGCCGTTGGGGCCGAGGATCCCGAAGATCTCGCCCTCCTGCACGGAGAACGACACCCCGTCCAGGACGGGCAGGCCCGCGTAGGTCTTGCGGAGGTCTGTGACTTCGATGACTGCCATGGGTCCAGACTCGCCCTTGGAGGGGCCGGGCGAATCGGTCCACCGGTCGGGTTCACCCGCCGATGATGATGACCGGGGAATCCACCGATCGGTTGATGCGGACTCGGGCGAGTCAGGGCCGGATCCGCTCGGCGACTGCCGAAGGGGCAGCACACACCCGTCTCGCAGGGGATCCGGCCGAACCGGACACGGCGACGTCACCGACGCCAAGGCCTGCGCCCACACATTGACATACAGGATGGATGTAGGTGTTTTCTCGCCAGGAGGTGACGCTTATGCGAGCGATACAGCAGTCAGCGTGGTGAGAGGCAGAGGCCCTGCGAGGAGGTGCCCGAGCCGGTGTTCGGCGAGGTGCTGGTCAGGGTCGGCGCGGCCGGGGTCAATCCGGTGGATGTGTACACGCGGCGGGGGCAGGCCTGCAACCGGGTACTCGACCTGCCGTTCATCAACGGCTGGGATGTCGCTGGGACAGTGGTGAAGACCGGGTACGGCACCTCCCGGTTCCGGCCCGGCGATCTGGTGTTCGGGATGCCCTGGTTTCCCCGGGAGGCGGACGGCTATGCCGAGTACGTCACCGCCCCCGCCCGGCACTTCGCCCGGATGCCGTCGGGTCTGAGCTTCAGCGAGGCGGCGGCGCTGCCGCTGGCTGGTCTGACGGCGTGGCAGATGCTCACCGAAGTCGCCGCCATCGCCCCCGGACAGCGGGTGCTCGTAGCGGGCGCGGCCGGCGGTGTGGGGCATCTGGCAGTCCAGACCGCCAAGGCCTGCGGCGCCCAGGTGATCGGCACCGCCAGCGCCGCCAAACACGACTTCGTCCGCGGACTGGGCGCGGACGAAGTGATCGGCCACACCACGACCGACGTGTCCGCCGCGGTGCGCGACGTGGACGCCGTCATCCAGATGTTCGGCGGTGAGGCCGGGCTCAGGGCATTGGGCTGTCTTCGGCCGGGCGGCGTCCTGGTCAGTGGGCAGGCGGCCTGGACGCCCGGGCTGCACGAACGCGCCGCCGAGCTCGGTGTGCGCGCCGTGGCCTACCTCGTCGATCCCGATGGTGCGGGGCTTGAGGCGCTGGCTGGTCTTGTCGCTCAGGGGAGGTTCAAGGTCCGCCTCGATGCGGTGTTCCCGCTGGCGGAGGCGGCCAAGGCGCACGACCATGTCGCGGGCGGCCGGACCACCGGAAAGATCGCGCTCATCGTCGGTGAGCCGGAATGAACAGGAAGACGGGGAATGACTGAGGAGTACACCATGTCGACCGGGGTCGGTGGAGGCTGCGGCGTGTGCCGGGATCGCCTCTCGTCACTCGGTCCGGGGCAGGGGCCCCGGTGTGGGGCCTACAGTGGGCGTCCAGGTGAGTCCGGAGCCCATTCGTCGTCCAGGATCGAGTGGACGATGGAGTCGCGCCAGGCAGCCCGGGTCCACAGGTGCCGACGGATGCGTCCTTCCTCCACCATCCCGGCCCTGAGCATGACGCGCTCGGAGGCATGGTTCTCTGGAGAACGCGCACCCCAGATCCGCTTGAGCCCCAGATCCTCGAAGCCGAGCCGGAGCAGGAGCCTGACGAGCTCGTCGCCGAATCCCTGCCCCCACAGATCGGGCCGGAGGGCGAACCCGATCTGTGCGCTGTGGGGGCGCTCGTCCACTCCCAGACGGGCGCTGCCGACCAAATGGTCCTCGCGCGCGACAGCGAGCATGTACACGCCCCTGTCCTCCTGCTCGGCGTCGCTGATCGCGGCCTTGATGATGGCGGCGCACTGCTCCTTCGTGCGCGGTGTGAACGATAGGTGCCGGACGGCTTCCGGGTCGCCGTAGACACGGAGCAAGTCGTCGACGTCGGTGGGGCGCAGCTCGCGAAGGGTGAGCCGGCCACTGGAGAGTTCGACTGGGCGCATGCCTGGCAGGTTAGCGGCCCGAGGTCAGTGCCGAGGCGGGAGTCCGACTGTAGGCCTCGATCTCCTGGCGCAGCCGGGAGACGGTCCTGCTTTCCGCGTAGTCCGTGCCGCGCAGAGCGCCGTGCACGCGCATAACGCTGTTCACCACGCCAGCGACCCGTTTCGAGGCAGGCAGGTCCAAGACCGGCCGGAGAGCTTCCGTGGTGCCTTCGATCTCGCCCAGGGATGCTCGGGCGTAGCCGAGGTCGGCACGAGCTCCAGCCTCGTCCTGGTAGGCCCAGTCATCGGATCCCTCAGCGGCTGCGGCCTCGTAGAGCTGAACGGCTTCCTGTGCGACCTGCTGGGCCTGCTCCTCACGTCCGGGGATCCAAATCTGCGTCTCAGCCCCGTAGTAGAGCTGGCGGCAGTGCGCGAAGCGCATGAGACCACCGAGTTCGTCCAGATCGTCCGTGCCCAGCCGCTCGCGCAGGGCGGTGGCTTCCTGCAGGTCGTTGAGCGCTCGCTCCCCGTTACCCAGTGACGCCCACGTGCGGGCGCTTTGGGACATGAGCCAGATAGCGGCCGTGCCGGTGCGCTCGGTCGCCAGACCACGCGCCAGTTCCGCGTACCGGGCAGCCTCTGTGGGCCATCCCGCCCAGTACGCCATCAGGCTCTGCTGGGTGCGTACCCGGATCCGCAGCCCGTCGTGGTCGGCGTTGTCGGCACAGATGAACGCGGTTCGGGCCTGCTTCATCGCGGCGTGCGGATCGCCGAGGTCGTGGCTCGCCTTGGCGAGCATCATGCTCAACAGGCCGCTGAGCAGGTACAGGTCCCTGGACTGGTTGGGGCGCTGCCGTCCCTCCAACAACATGAACGCCACATCCTGTGCCTCGATCAGATCACCCAGGACGTCGTGGAGCGGGGAGCGGGGGTAGGCACTCGCGAGCCTGGACACCTCCTCGAAGAGTTCCTGGATGGTCTCCACACCCACGTTCGTCCCCTCCGCCATCGCTCCGAACCTCATCGCGCGTTTCGCGGCCATGTCGATCTGCCTTTCCGGAGGTAGTGATCTGATCCCACCATTGATGGGGGAGTGCGTCTGGTGAAGGTCGTTCTGGGGGATCCTGGGTGAGTCGAGCTGACTTCCCACCCTTTTCAGAACGTTTCGCTCGTGTTCGCTGAGTTTGTCGAACCCCTCAGGGGTCAGCAGCCTTCGGGGAGAGGTGCCGTACAGTGTTGCCAAGGCAACGACTTGGGCCGCTTGCGGAGCCCGCCCACCCACTTCCGGCCAGAGTTCCAGCCGACTGAGGCCCGCCTGATCCAGGGGCAGGCCAGCGGCGGAACCGCGGTAGCGCTCGGTCGCCTCGGCCTGGCTCCACCCGTGCATGTGGCGATAGGCCGCCAGAGGTGAGCATCCGCAGCGGATGCGGATCTCGTCGGCGATCTCGTCGTTCGTACGGCCCTGCTCGCGCATCTGATCGCGCAGTTTCCGAAGCTGGGCTTTCGTCCACTTCATGCAGCTCTCCTCGGGCGTCGCTATCCAGATTGCCCGAATCATCGAAGGCCGCAACCAGAACATCGCCACAAGTGCATCCCACCCAGACATAAGAAGACATGTCCAACTGGCAAAACAGCAGTTCAGGGATGGTGCCAGTGGCATAGAAACCATGTCCTCGCACCCAGTGACTTGTCATTGCCTTCAGGGTTCGATCGAAGGTGCAAGCACGGAGGGAACAGCCCCACGACTCAGACGATCGAGGCGCGCATGACGGCCGTAACGCGGGTGAACTTTATAGACGGAACGAAACGGAGCAAACGGGCAGGTGGTGAGACATCACCGATACTGCCGCGTCGCGTCCCCGGCTACTCCTCGATGCCCCAGCTGGGGGAGGCCGGTCGGCGTCACGCCGCGAGGTTCGGGCACACCCCGTCGCAGGTCAGCGCGGCCCGCCGCTGGGTACGGACGGTCACCGGCCTCCCGCGAGAGGACGCCGACGTCGTTGAGTCGCTGCTCTCTGAGCTGGTGACCAACGCCTTGGACCATACGGCCTCAGGCCAGGGCGGCCACTTCACGGTCACGCTCGCCTACCTCGACAACAAGGGGATCCGTCTTGCCGTCACGGACGCTGGACCTCGGCACGGAGCGGCCCCCACCATTCCCCACGTGAACGAGGTTGACCCCGGTCTGGAACACGGGCGCGGCCTCGCCTTGGTGGAGCGGCTCAGCCGACGCTGGGGGTTCCTGGGCGTCCAGGGAGCACCGCTCACCGTCTGGGCCGTCATCTCCCGCACGGCACCACGGTGAGGGGAAACAGGCGATGGGCTGGACCCGTGCTGATGACGAGGTGTACTACGCCATCGCGCGCCAGCTCCAACGGGCTCACAGACACCGCTGGATCGTGTTCTGGGGTCCCGGCAGTCGCGCCTACCGGGCCTTCTACCGAGGCGAGGAACACGTGCGCCCGCTGGTATCCGCCCGGCCGGAGGAGCTGCATCGGACGGTGCTCGATATCCAGCGACAGCTCGGCCAAGGTCCGAACCATGTCCCATTCGAACAGTGATTGGAATCCCATGGCCGCACGTGACTCCTCATCAGGAACCCGCCTCCTGCCAGAAACCAGACAGCCCTTGGCCCCGGCCGAAGTCGCCACGCTCTTCCGCGTGAGCACCACGACGGTGACTCGGTGGGCGGACCAGGGCAAAATCCCGGCCTTCCGAACCCCGGGCGGACACCGCCGTTTTCTTCCCCAAGACATCGATTCCGCCATGGCCGAGACCTCCGGCACCACTCGGTTTGGCAACAACGATGCGTGCCTCGGCACCTCCGTTCCCCCAGCCCTGGACAACGGCCCCTGAACCTCGGCTGTCGTCCGGTCACGGTGGCACGTCGCAACGGAGCCCGAAGAGCGGTGCCTACAGGCAGCGTCTTCGCACCGCAGACCTGGCCGTCGTGCCCCTCCAACACCCTTCTTCAGAGAACACTGAGAAAGGAACCCGCTCCATGTCCGTCACGCTGGCCCCGACGACCCTGACCATTCCCGATCACCGTTTCGACCCCCGCTGGAACCGCATCACCGGGATGTCGGTCGAGGGCGACACGATCACCATCAACCCCCAGGAGTACTTCTTCCGGCTGGAGTCCGACACCTGGCGCGTGATCGACTGGGACCAGGTCGCCACCGAGCTCCTCCCGGTCGAGGAGACCTCCGAGTCGACCATCGAGCAGATCGCCCTGGAGTACATCGCCCAGAACGCCCGTACCACCCACGACCCGGCCGAGGTCCTGACCATCGCCTGGCAGGTCTACAGCCACCTCTTCCGCGAGGAGCACCTGACCTCGCTGGGCATCGACGGCGTCACCGCCGACCACCTGAGGATGCTCGCGGAGGTCTCCACCTTCACCGCGCTGAACAAGGTCGAGGACGACGGCCACATCAGCATCGTCGGCCCCACCTGGTTCTTCGCCGACACCGCACAGGTCATCTACGACCTGGACGAGCCCACCACCGAACTGCTGGACGAGGTCTTCCACGGCGCCTGGTTCAACGAGTACCGGCGCGTCGAGGGAGTCAAGGCCCACGCCGCCCTGGGCGGGCGCCTGGTGCACGGCTGCCAGTCCGCTCCCGACCGGCGCGGCGGAGTCGTGGCGCCCTACGGCACCGACATGAAGCGCTTCCGCAACGAGCTGGACACCTTCCGCGACACCTGGCTCACGACCGTCCGCTCCTACGGCGAGCACGCCTGACCACCCGCCCCACCGAAGGGGCCCTCCACCGCTCGGCGGAGGGCCCCGACCCGACACAAGGAGCCACACATGCACCACACCGACATCGACCGGATGCGCGATGACCTACTCAACGCAGCCGGAATGACCGGCAACCTCATCGAGGCGAAGCCGCTGCACAGCTGGGAACTCTCACACGTGGAGCGCCTGGCCCTGGCGGACGGGACCACCGTCATCTTCAAGTGCGCCACCGAACCCTTCACCCACGAACACGAGGCGCTGACCGCCGCCTGGCAGGCGGGCGTCAGCGTCCCCCACCTTCACCGATCCCTGCGCACGGGAACCACCCTGGCGATGCTGATGGAGGACCTGGGCGAACCCGACCGCGAAGCCACCGACGACGACGGCGTCACAGCGGCGGTCCAGCTCCACTCCGCGGCAGTTCCGCCCCACCTTCCTCCCGCCGACGGAGCGTGGCTGGCCTCCCTCCCCCGAAGGGCGATGCGTACTCTGGACCTGCTCAACGCCCAAGGCCGCTGGTCCGACGCCGACGACATCACCGAGGCACTGCGCGACATCGACCGCGCCGCCGCACAGCGAGCCGAGGGCACGACGATGGCGCCCTATGGATGGGTGCACTCGGAGTTCCACCCCGAGAGCCTGCACGTGCGTGACGACCGTGTGCGCCTCTACGACCTCGCCCGCGCCTTCCGTGGCCCGGGCCTGCTCGACCTCGCCTCCTGGCACGGCACCGTCCACACGCCCGACCCCGACCGAACCCGCGCCTTCCTGGAGTCCTACGTCCAGGCGGGAGGCAGCGCCAGCGCACTCACCCCCCGTGGGGGACTCGCACCGCAGGACTGGGCGCTCGGCTGGCACCGGGTGTGGGTCCTGGAGTGGTTTCTCGCCCAGGCCCTGGTCTGGATCGGTGACGTAGCGGCCGACCCCGCCTACACGAACGTGGTCCGCCGCCACACCCACGACGCGGTACGGCTTCTCAACATCTGAGTCCTGGAGGGCACATCCATGGCAGGCAACCCCCCGTATCTGCTGATCGACGTCGACGGAGCCCTCAACCCCTTCCCCGGCCCGGGCGGTTCCGTACCACCGGAGTACCACCCCCATCGGGTCGACTTCCGGGACCACCGCGACGTGCCGGTCTGGCTCAACCCGCACCACGGCGCGACGGTCAACGCGCTGCACTCCATGGGCCTCGTTCGGCCGCGCTGGGCCACGAGTTGGGGAGCCGAAGCGAACCGCCTGATCGCACCGCACGTGGGCATGCCCCACATCCCTCACATCGACCTGGGCGCGCCCGACATCTCGACCCCGCACCCGCGCGGCTACCTCTGGAAACGCGACCCGGTAGCCGACTGGCTGGGCGAGGCGCCCGTCGCCTGGATCGACGACGACTTCGTGCCGCCGGACTACGACTGGGCCGCGGAGCGGACCTTGCGCGGCGCCCCCACCTTGCTGATCCAGCCGGACCCCTACGTGGGTCTGCGACGCCATCACATCGCGGCCGTCCGGCTCTGGGCGATCTCCGTCATGTCCGACCACGACACCTTCGGGAACCACCATGAGCGTCCCCCTGCAGACCCACGAGACCCAGTTGTTGCGCACGCCCAGCGGGGTCCGTGTTCCGATCGACCGTGACCTCGTTCCGCTGATTCTGCGCCTGTGGTCCCTCGGGATGAACACCAGGGCAAGCTGCCAGAACTTCGGCGAATCCCTCCAGGACTCGGGCCCGGGAATGCCTCCGGGAGACCCGCGCTGGAGCGCCTTCTACTCCGACCGCGTCTGGCTGAAGCTGCCGCCCGCCCCTGCCGAGCACCTGATCACCCTCCTCGGGGCAGACCGGGAGCTCAGCATCGCCATGAACGAGTGGGGCAGAGCGGCATCCTGGCTCTGCATCCGCCCCGT
The DNA here is from genome assembly GCF_055632325.1 of Nocardiopsis sp. KDC1DS13DA1. NCBI lineage: Bacteria > Bacillati > Actinomycetota > Actinomycetes > Streptosporangiales > Nocardiopsidaceae > Nocardiopsis > Nocardiopsis sp. KDC1DS13DA1. The sequence continues at coordinate 173,021 of NZ_JBVMUY010000006.1, read as the reverse complement.
CGTTCCGGACGTCTACGGCGGACCGGCCCGGAACCGGGACACACACCTGTTCTTCCCACGAGAACACCTCGACCACGTCGTCGAGGTGCTCGACAGATCGGAGTCGGTTCCCTTCCAGCCACAGACCGTGAGCAGCGCGTAAGCCGATCTCTGACGTCAAGAAGACGCCCCTCTTCGCGATTGTCGTCAACGTTAAGGGCTTCGCCGGGTGAAGCCCCCTCTCACAAATCGGGATGTTTTCACCTATCGGCTTCCCCACGGCCCCAGCACTCCCTCGTTTCCGACTCTGGGGACTTTTCTGAGCCGAAGGGGTTGACGGTTCTCACCCACCCAAGCGACCATCGACCAGCCCTGGCCAGGGTAGACACCCATTTCTCAGGATTTGGGGTGTCTTGTGTCTATATGTGTGGGTTTGTGGGTGAAAAGCGCAGTTCCGGGGGCGTACGACTTCGGGGCCATTGACACTCATCCTGACCCACACAAGGAGAAGGGCCAGCCCGGCTCCGGGCTGGAGAGAAGAGAAGAAGAGGTGCCCCAGGCCGGTGCGCGAACACCGGCCCGGGGCGTGATTCCCACCTGGATACGCAGGAGGAAACTGTGGAGAAGTCTAGCGGGCGACACCGCAAACGCCGCCAGGGATGGGGCGAACACGTGCGCTGGATGCTCGGCGCGGTACTCGCCGCCGTGTTCTGCGGCCCGACGAGCCGCAGCGCCCCACCAACGTCAGAGTCCGAGACCCGTCATCCGCGTCCGGAGAGGCGTGCTCGGGCAGACCGGCAAGCCGTCCGGGAGAAGGCGGCAGAGGAGAGGCCAGGGGCGGCTGCGCGCGACCGCGCGGGGACCGGGGCGCAAGGGGAAGCGTCTGTGGTGCCGCGTCAGAGGAACCCGTACCTGGGGCGGCGTGGGTGGTGTGTGGACGACGACGGGGTGCGCGGGGTGCGTCCCTACCTCGCCCGAGCGGAGGAACGCTTCCTCCGCGACCGTACCGAAGCACCTGCAGGGGCTGGTCGCGGCGACCTCCTGGACACCGTTCACGAGCCAGCACTCGTGCCCGCTCCCGCTCCGGTTCCTGAGGGTGGCGGTGAGGGTGAGTTCGCTGAACTGGCCCGCCTCGTACGCGACTGGCAAGCGATGACCACCTGACCGGTCGGAGTGCTTGTCCCGGGGGCGCCGTCCATGAGCATGGCCGGTACCCCCGGGATTGTTCTTCGTCCGTGTTCGGTCGTCGCAGGTCAGATGTGCGATATCGAAAAGCGGGCGAGCGCTTTCTGGAATGGCTTCGCGCGTTCATCGCACCTGCCCGCGAGGGTCTACTGAACCCCGAGTGAACACGATCCGAACCAGGGCCAGCAGGTGGGCCGTTACCGGGGCCGACGGGTGGGCCGCTTTTGGCTGACCCACCCCTCCAGCGTCATCTTCACAGGTCAGATGGGGTTTAATACTCCAGCTGTAGATCGTAATCTTCATGTCTGGGATGTGGCTTGTCGCCGGTAATGGCTGGTTCGGGACCGGGCTTGATGGCGGCGTCGCCAGTCGGACCAGCCGAGCCGCTGGGCGGGGTCGCGGACCGGCCGAACGACGAGCGTGATGAACAGGCGCTGGATCTCGTTGCAGGACAGCGGGACCAGGTCGGCCGGTCCGGGGCGGCGGGTGTGTTCGTCGGCGCGGACGACGGCGAGGAAGGCATGGGCGAGCATGGCGAGGGTGACCCAGCGGGCCCAGGAGGGGTAGCGGCGGACCGGGTGCTCATCCAGCCCGGCCAGCCCCTTCTCACTCTGGAAGGTCTCTTCCATCCGCCATCTGGATCCGGCGACCCGCACCAGCTCGGTCAGCGGCACCAGCCGGGGTGAGAAGCAGCGGTAATAGGCGAGTTCACCGGTGGCGCGGTTGCGGCGGATCAGCAACTGGTGGTGGCCGGGGTCGGCGAGGTCGATGACCGCCCAGTCGTAGAAGCGGTGCCCCTTCGCACCGCGTCCGGCCGAGAGCTTCTGCCAGGCCCGCTTCGGCAGCTTCGCTGCCAGGGCATCGGCGCGGAACTTCCCCGCGCTGGTGGAGACTTCGGCCGTGCAAGCCACCGCGAGGACGTAGCCGATGCCGCGTTCCTGCAGAGCCGTGCGCAGTTTCGGGTTGCCGCCGTAGACCTCGTCTCCGATGACCCAGCCGACGTGGTGTCCGGCGTCCAGGAACCGTTCGATCATCGTGCGGGCCAGTTCCGGCTTGGTCGCGAAGACGGTGTCCTCGCCGAGCCCGGAGGCCCGGCAGCGGTCGGGGTCGCACGTCCAGGAGCGCGGGATGTACAGCTCGCGGTCCACCGCCGCGTGCCCGCGCTCGGCGGCGTAGACGAGGTAAACGGCGACCTGGGAGTTCTCGATCCTGCCGGCGGTGCCGGTGTACTGGCGCTGGACGGCGACGGTGTGGGTTCCCTTCTTCACGTCGCCGGTCTCGTCGACAACCAGGACCGCGGCCTCGTCATGGAGGTGCTCGACGACGTATTCGCGCACGTCGTCGCGGACCGCATCGGCGTCCCAGGAGGCCCGGCACAGCAGATGCTGCATGCCGTGCGGGCCGGCCTCCCCGGCCCACTCGGCGATCGTCCAGCAGTTCTTGCGCGGCAGGTCCGACAGCAGGACCATTACCAACCGCCCAGCCCGCAGCCAGGGTTCGATCCGGGCGATCCGGGCCGCGAGCCGGCCCATGGCCACCTCGAACGCCTCCCGCCAGCGAGCGGGATCTATGCTGTGACCTGCGGCCACCGTTTCATCGTTGCTCCACACAAGCCATGATGATCAACGGTGACCGTGCCGTTCCTGAACCAGGTACAACTAACAAGATCACGATCCGTCGGAGCACTAGGGTGGTGATTGTGACGATAGAACGATGGGCATTGGGCGGCGACTTGAGCGTCGCGAGGATCGGGTACGGCGCGATGAAGTTGACCGGCTGGCCAAGGGGCGACCGGCCCAGCCGGGACACGGCACTAACCATCCTGCGCCGGGCCGTGGAACTCGGCGTGAACCACATCGACACCTCTCACTACTACTCGCGTGACGGGGTGGCGGCCAACGAGCTGATCCGGGAGGCGCTGCACCCCTACCCGGACGACCTGGTTATCGTGACCAAGGTCGGCGCACTGGTCGAAGGATCTGATCTCGCCCTGCCAGCAGCGGAGAAGACCGGGCTCACCCCCGACAACCTGCGCCGTGGCATCGAGGCGAATCTGCGCTCACTCGGCCTGGACCGCCTGGATGTGGTGAATCTGCGGATGGGTGACCTCGACCGGACGCAGACGCCCCTGGCCGCGCCCCTGGAAACCCTGCTCGCACTGCGTGAGGAGGGCCTGATCCGCCACCTGGGCGTCTCCAACGTCACAGCCGTCGAGTTCACCGAGGCCCGCAAGACTGCGCCGATTGCCTGCGTTCAGAACGCTTACAACCTGGCCCGACGCGATGACGACCCGCTCATCGACGCCTGCGCGGAGGCTGGCATTGCCTACGTCCCCTTCTTCCCAGTCGGTGGTTTTCAGCCCATCGCGGCCGAGCGCCTGCAAGCCGTCGCCGCCCGCCATCATGTGACCGTGCCGCAGGTGGCCCTGGCCTGGCTACTGGCCCGATCGCCGAACATCCTGCTCATCCCTGGCACCAGCTCGCTGGACCACCTGGAACAGAACATCGCCACCAGCGCGCTGAGGTTGAGCCCGGAGGACATCGTAGAACTCAGGTAAGGGCGGGAACAGCTTAAACAACTCCGCAGCTGTCATGGCCGTGTTCCCCCGGTCGGTTCACGTGAAGATCGCGATCTACAGCTGGAGTATTAAGTGGGCCGACGCGTATCCAGACTTATACCCAAGTGGGTAGTGATCTTCGCGTAGGCGGGCGGAGTCGCCCCTCGCGGAGCGAGACGGCCCCGCCCGCACCTACTCAGAATATCGTTCCCCACCGTGCCCGCGAGAACATCTCCTGATGGTTTCCTCTAAATACTCAAGAGAAACTGATAATGGAAATGAGCAGCGTCGATATTCCTTTGGGTTCCTTCCGTGGTCTTTTTGCTGGTTGCCCTGGAGAGGAATCTTCCACGGGTGTGTTGGCCGAGGCGGTGGTGTGTTCTCGCGGCGGGCTGGGTGAGGTGGTCTGGTTCGTGTGCCGCACCGACGGCGTCGGCCGGTGCGCGTTGTGGCGGGCGTGTGGCGGGGGTCGAACGAGGGCCTGTGACTCCGCCTGTGACTCCGCCGGCAGGTAGCCCTGTGACTTCGCCTGTGACTCCGCCTGCGGGAGGGCCGCTTTGAACGGAGCACCCTGGCGGCGTTATCAGTGCAGGTCAGGGGTTGTTCAGGTGGGCCGACGCGTGTCCAGACTTATACCCAAGTGGGTAGTGATCTTCACGTAGGCGGGCGGGGCCGCCCGCGACGAGGCGGCCCCGCCCCTACGCCTCCCGAAGGGTTCTATCTTCGCCCCGACTTCTTCCTCCCTTTTCATCTCTTCATCTTTTTTCTTCTTCTTGCGTGGATCTGTGCTGAAGCGTCCGCGTCGCGGGCGTGGTGGGTTGGTGGGGATGGCGCGGAGCTCACCAGGGGGTGCGGGGCGGAGGGTTTCTGCGCGGCTGGCGGGGCGCACGAGGTGCAGCGGCCCGGCTGCCCGTGGGTTCGGCTCGTCCGCACACCTGCCAGCGCCTGGCCCGCCTCGTCGACACCCGGTTGGCCTCGCGCGAGGCCAGCCGGGTTCTGGTGGCCGGGTTCTCTTTCTGGGTCGGGTGTCGCATTCGCTGCGGAGACGTCTTCCTAGGAGTTCATCCGGGCGAGAGGACGAGCGAGGAAGAGGTTCGCCGATGACGAGACCCAAACACCTGTGCCTGACACCACGATCCTGGCCAGCGGGCGGCCTCTGGGGTCGGGGCCGTTCGGACCGCCGTGTGGGGCTACCCCGGCCTGGGGCGTGCGGGGCCGCCAGCGCCCCGACGTCGGCCCCACCGCCCCGGATAGGGCCCTGGACCCCTGTCGGGGGTGCGCGGGGCCGACACGGGCGCACACGCCCTGACCAGGGAAAACGACATACCACCCGAATCGGGTGGGTGGTGAACGGGGGAGCGTGAGACCGGTGGCGAACATGTCGAATCCGCTTGACCACCTCGGCGAGGTGGAGCGTGGATGTCTGCTGCCCCGCGCGGTGCGGGGTCGCGCATCACGTTCGTGCACGTCAACCACGGTGGGGAGGTGGGGCAGGTGAAGGCGACGACTCCGGTCACGTTGGGCGAGATCGGCTCCCTGCCGGTGGCCTTGGATCCGGTCACGGCGGGGCGGATGCTCGGCCTGGGCCGCACCACCACCTACAAGCTCCTCCGACAAGACGAGTTTCCGGTGCCCGTGCATCGGGCGGGGAGGGCGTGGGTGGTGCCCACGGCAGGGGTGTTGGCCCACCTCGGTCTGGACACCCGTCTCTTCCACCGCGGTGGGTGCGGGTGTGGTGCGCGTGAGGACGACAACACGAAAGTGAGGCCGTAGATGGCTTCTCAGGACGGGTCGGTGTTCAAACGCTGCGGATGCCGCCACGAGGCCACTGCCAAGCCGCTGGGTACGAAGTGCCCGAAGTTGCGCCGTGAGGACGGGGCGTGGAACTCCCGCCACGGCGAGTGGGCCTTCCAACTCGAGCTGCCGCGCACGGCTGAGGGGAAGCGGCGTCAGGCGCGGCGGGGCGGTTTGGGCTCGCAGGAGCAGGCCCAGGCCCAGCTCGATCACCTCAAGGCGTTGATCCGCCTGGCCGACGAGGAGACGGACGTCGAGGTGCAGGTCGCCGACCTCATCCAGCAGGCACTCAAAGCCAGGCGTCCGCTGCCGGAGGCGGTCGAGGTCAAACGCCGTATCGGGACCGGAGCACGCACACGGGAGAAGATCCCGACCGTCGCCCAGTGGCTCAAGGAGTGGCTCACTGGTAAGCCCGACCTGGCGCCCAAGACCCGGGCTTCCTATGAGGGCCACATCCGTAACCACCTCGTGCCGCACCTGGGGCGGACTCGGTTGGACAAGCTGACGTCGTGGCAGGTGGAGGAGATGTTCGCCGCGATCGAGGAGAACAACCAGCGGATCCTGGAGTGCCGCGAGTCCGACGATCAGAAGGTGCGGGACTCGGTCAAGGGGAAGCGGGTCATCTCGCTGTCGACCAAGCACCGCATCCGCGCCACCTTGCGGAGTGCGTTCTCCGAAGCGGTGCGCCGCCCGGACCTGCCGGTGGCCGTGAACGTCGCCTCGCACGCCCGGTTGCCGTCGTGTCCGCGCAGCAAGCCGTTGGTGTGGACACCGGAGCGGGTGCGCCAGTGGCAGATCGATGGGGTGGTGCCGGGGGAGGTGATGGTGTGGACTCCGGAGCAGACCATCACCTTCCTGACCCACGCACGCAAGTACCGGTGGTTGTTCCCGATGTTCCACCTGATCGCCGTCAAGGGCCTGCGGCGAGGCGAAGCCGTGGGCCTTCCGTGGGCGAATACCCGGTTGACCGATGGTCAGGTCGACATCCGCACCCAGGTGGTCACTTTGGGGTGGAAGACGATCACCACCATGCCGAAGAGCGTGGCCGGGCGGAGGATGATCACTCTGGACTCCGGCACGGTGCGGGTGTTGCGTTCCTGGAAGCGGTTCCAGAACGAAGCTCGCCTGCAGGCGGGGCAGGGGTGGGTGGATTCGGGGTTGGTGTTCACCCAGCCTGATGGGGCGGGGTGGCATCCGGGGGTGGTGACCCGGTGGTTCAACCGGATCGTGCGGGCGGCGGGGTTGCCGCCGGTCCACCTGCACGGGCTCCGTCATGGTGCCGCGTCCCTGGCGTTGGCGGCGGGGGCGGACGTGAAGGTGGTCTCCACCGAGTTGGGCCACGCCACGACTCATTTCACCCAGGACACCTACCAGACGGTGTTCCCCGAGGTCGCCAAGGCGGCGGCCGAGGCAACGGCGGCCCTTCTCCGGCCGGTCCGCGCATAGCGGTGCCGTAGCTCGACCGGGGAGCGCACCAGGAGCGAGAAGACGCCACCGACCCCGGGCTGCGTGGGAGACTCACCCGTGCTGGCCTGGGGTTTCCTCATGTTCGGGGTGTCATCCCATCGGATCAAAGGTCCCCTGGTGGTGAGGCCTCCCCAGGGGAATGAAGCGTTCATGATTGGAGCGAACAGCCCATACCGTCGGTGTGTGCTTGATCTGGTGTTAAGTTGCCCAGCAGGTTGTTTATTAATATCGGACAAAACTGCAAAAAGTGTATAAAAAGTTACATATAGGGGTGCATGGGCGATCGCTTTCCTCTATACTGAGTGCCAGTATTTGCGCCATGCTGTGCTTTTAATGGTGTACGTGAAAACGTAACCATGAACGCAAGATTGAGCGCCCGTGGTGCTTTTTAAATTTGCTAGGCTCCGTGTAGGTAACGACTGGTGGGAAGGGATTCATGACCACGCATTTTGTCCCAGCATCTCGGATGCTCGAGCGGGCTCGCTTGGCGCAAGACGAGTCCGACACGGCATATTTTTTCGACCTTCTCTACCTTGGCGAATTGGTTGCAAAAGTCCTAGTTGTAGAACTCCTCGCTGCACTGCAGGACGATCGTGAACAATATCGATACTCTTTGGAGTCAGAACTGGTCCGTGCTGACGGGATTGGAAAATGGTCAGAAATTCTTGACCAAACAGTATCCGGTCCTGCTAGTCAGCATCTCATCTCGGCTGGGCGAGACTCGCAGCGCGCGATTGCAACCTCTTTCGGTCCTGAAAGTCAGAGTTGGCAGCGAAAAGCAGTAGATGAACTGAATTCTGTTTGCAGGATATTGGAGCCAGCATATGATGACATCTCGCGCCAAAAAGTCAGCCTAAGGCTGTGGGCACGGCAGTTTAGCTGGCTGCGGAATAGGACACGCGGACATGGAGCGCCCCGGGGGGCTATCCTGTCAACAATTTGCCCAGCGCTTGAAATTTCTCTCAAAGAGATCCTTGGAAATGCTCCGGCCTTCCAGCGGCAGTGGGCCCATTTGCGGAGGAGTTTGTCTGGCAAGTATCGAGTTAGCCCGTTCGGCAGTGGGCGTGAAGAATTTTCATATCTCGCTCGTGAAAGCGAACATTCACTGCCCGATGGTACCTATGTCTATCTAGACAAGCCCCACTTCTGTAGGCTATTTTTTACTGATCCTGATCTCACTGATTTCTTTCTTCCAAACGGAAATTTTCAAAACGGGAAGTTTGAAACCCTCTCTTATATTACAGATGAGCGACGTTCGGGAGATGGAAGCGCTTATTTGCTTCCAGTGGAAGCTCAGCCGCGAAGTGAGACAACCTCGCATGTCAATTTGGAGGTTGTTGGGAACGTTTTCAGTAATGTGCCACCGCGTCCAGCTCACTACGTGAAACGTAGTGAGCTTGAATCCAAACTCGAAACCCTTCTCTGCGATGATAGGCATCCTGTAGTTACTCTTCAGGGGCGTGGTGGTGTAGGCAAGACCTCACTTACGCTCGAGGTTTTGCACAAGGTCTCACAGTCTGATGACTTTTTCGGTATCATCTGGTTCAGTGCTCGGGACATCGATTTGCTGACTGAAGGGCCGAAGGTGGTGCGCCCAGACGTACTTTCTATCGATGACATTGCAGGAGATTTCTCCCGGCTTATGTATAGTTCACCACGAATGAAGTCGGCCGAAGCGAGAAAGTATTTTGCAGACTGCTTGTCTGGGGCTGCGCCAGACGGTCCGTTCATCTTTGTATTCGATAATTTCGAGACGATACGCGAGCAGGCTGCACTCTATCAGTTCATCAGCAACTCTGTGCGCTTGCCAAATAAGGTTCTAATCACTACTCGGACTCGAGACTTCAAGGCCGACTACCCAATCGAAGTTGGTGGAATGAGTGCAAGTGAGTTTTCTGAGCTGGTTGGCGCGGTGTCTGCAAGACTTGGTATCTCCCACCTGATCAATGAAGAATATGAGGACTCCCTATATCGTGAATCAGATGGCCATCCGTACATTGCAAAAGTACTGCTTGGGGAAATAGCAAAATCAGGTAATAGGATTGCAGTAAAGCGTGTCGTGGCGGCCAAGGATGCCTTGCTGGATGCGCTTTTTGATCGTTCCTATGCTGCCCTTTCTCCATCTGCCCAGAGGGTCTTTCTCACTCTCTGTGGTTGGCGCTCACTCGTCCCTCGAATCGGACTGGAAGCTGTACTCCTTCGTCCCGGAAATGAGTATCTTGATGTTGAAGTCGCCATAAATGAACTGGAACAAGCATCTCTGGTGGAGGTGTTTCGAGAAGGGGGTGATGCAGAAGAATTCCTGTCCATTCCTCTGGCTGCCTCAATATTTGGAAAAAAGAAGCTGGTCACTAGTCCGTTGAAAATTATAATAGATTCTGACCTTGAGCTAATAAGAGGGTTTGGTGCGACAACAACCACAGACTTGGTGCATGGATTGGGGCGGCGTGTTGACAGAATGGCCAGATCGGCAGCCCGTCGGGCGGGCGATGGCAAAGACATAACTCAGGAGCTGGCTGTTATCGAGTACGTAGCAACTGGTTATCCAGCGGCCTGGCTAACGCTTGCAGAACTGCACCGTGACCAAATGTCAGATCTTACTGAGGCGATCAAGGCTGCCAGTAGGTATGTGGAAAATCAACCCAATGATCAAAGTGGGTGGGAATTTCTTGTTTCTCTATACCGAGCTTCTGGTGATCCTCTCGCAGAAATGAATGCCCGACTTCAGCTAGCGGAACTTACTCATCCTACATTTATGGATCTCAGTTCGTCTGCTTCTCGACTAAATGGCCTCCTCCATCGTAAAGAACTTGTTCTAGACGTGGATGAGCGTCGACTTGTGGTCCGCAAGTTTCGTGCCCTACTCGAGGCCCGACACGAAGAAGCGGACGCCACCGATCTTTCTCGGCTGGCTTGGCTTTGCATGCATGACAAGGACATGGAGGCGGCTGAGCGCTGGGTAAATGAAGGGCTTGAGCGTGAACGAGATAATGAGCATTGCTTGAGTCTAAAACGACGCTTGAGCGCAGATTCACAAGATTCCTGATCTGTGCGCCTTCGCTCATGATGCAAGTTCTGGTCTGTGAGAGCGTGTTTGAGAAGCAGGGTTGTTTCATTCTCGGTGAGCGGTGATGTTCGCGCTGGTCACGGCAGCCCGATCACGTCCAGCGGGCGGGTGAACGCCTCATACGACACCCACCGGATCGCGTCGGGCACCGTGTCCTGACCCAATCGGCTCAAGAACACCAGGGCGACCGCTCGCAGTACGGCCAGGTTGTCGGGGGCATGGCCGGAGCGGACCTTGCAAGCGTCCTCACCCAACGAGACGTCCTTGACGTGATGCCAGGCCTCGATGCCCCAATGCCCGCGCACCAGAACACCGATCCGGGCCGCGTCCGCCCGCCCGACCTCCAGCGAGGTCACCGCATACGCCACAGTCCACGACACCTTCCCCGTACGCAGCTCGGTGACGTGGCGGCGCACCCGTACCGCCTGGACCGCGTGCGGAAAGTCCGTCCGGCCCGCGAGGTCGATGGCCTTGACGGTGCGGGTCTCGGCCCGTCCGTGGCCGCGGGCCCGGGTGGTGCCCAACGTGGGGGCCTGAGCCCAGGGCAGCGCTGCTACCTGCTCGAACAGGGCCTTCTGGTTGCGTTTGACGGTCAACACGTAGTCGGCGTGCAACTCCTCGACCAGATGGATGGCGGTGTCGATCTGGGTGTGCAGGGCGTCAGCGGTGACCACCACGCCGGTCAGGTCCACGCCCGCCAACAAGGTGGCCAGGGCGTCGATCTCGCTGGTGCCCGTCGGCACCCGTACCTGGGCGACCAGGTCCCGGTCGGGGGTCAGGGCGGCGAGCAGATGCACCGCCGGGTCGGTGGAGGTGGCCGATCCGCGCAGGGTCTTACCGTCCACAGCCACGACCTGAAGGGCCTCGGGCCCGGTCAGCGCGGTCAGGGCATCAGGGGCCAGGGCGAGCAGGACGCGGCGGATGGTCGCCGGGGACGGGGCGGTGCGCGCTCCCAGGGCGGGGCAGGTGATCCGGCACCCCAGGCGGGCCAGGGTGTGTTGGGGTGCGGCGTCGGCCCACTGTCCGATCGCTCGCAGGCAGCGGGCCCCGGCCACCATCGCGCACAGGGCGCACAGCAGGACGCTGGTCAGGCTGTGGCGGCGTCCCCCCGGCGAGCGGGGATCGGCCAGAGCGGCGAGCTTGTCGGCAAGGCCGACAGGGGCAGGGGCGGGCATGGCAGACTGGGAGCGCAACGGAGTCCCTTGGAAGTCAGAGATGTGAGAGTCCCTGATCTTCTAGCGGGCTCCGTTGCTCGTTGGTGGGGCTTCGACCGGACCGCTACAAGGCTGTGATCAGCGCTGATGGCTCACGATCCCGACTTTGAAACAGCCCTGGGGCTGCGCGGGAGACTCACCCGTGCTGGCCTGGGGTTTCCTCATGTTCGGGGGTGTCATCCCATCGGATCAAAGGTCCCCTTGACCGGGTCACCTCTCAGACAACTCGTCCTGCCAATTTCGCAGTGCCAGCTCGCTAGCCTGCGTGTCGGGATGGTCAGGACCGAGCACTCGTGTCTGATCGCTTACTAGGACGGTGAGAAGCTCGACGGCTTTGACGATGTCACCAGATCCATAGGCCCACCTGGCGAGATTGCGGCGGGTATTGAGGGTGGTGGGGTGATCGGGTCCCAGGATACGGAGCTGGTCGGTGAGGAGTTCGGTGTAGGTGGCTGCAGCTGCGGCTGGGTCTCCGGCTTCGCCTTGCCAGCGGGCGAGGTTGGCTCGGGCGGTGAGGGTGTCGGGGTGGTCAGGGCCGAGGGTCCGTAGGAGGTCTGTGAGCAGGTCCTGGAAAGCTTGGGCAGCTCCAGTAGCGTCCTTAGCCTCGCCGTGCTGGGTAGGGCGCTCCTGATCTGTGGAGTGCTTCTCGGGGATATCTAACCCACTGTCGCGGGCACCGAGCAAAAACGCCTCCCACTCGGTGGGGGTGAAGAACAGCGTGCCTTTCTCGGGGTTCTTGCCGTCGCGGATGGCGCGGAATCCGTCGTTGAACTTCGCGACCTCCACGATGGCGTCTGAATTCTCCCTGGACAGCGAAGAGCGTATCCACACCACGTTAGTGGTGTCGTGCCACTTTTTGTTCTCTACACCCTGGGATGGTCGTGTAGGTGGGTGCGTTGCTTGAGTTGGGGCTGCGTCCGTCCGTTTATGAATAGGTTGGTTGGGTGGACGCGTATCTGCACTTTCCAAAGGAAAGCTCGAAAGTCGGAAACCTAAGAGGGAAGACCAGTAGCGGTGCCACAAGCTGTAGCCTTCTCGGCCGCGCTTGCTTGGAATAAGGATCGGGCGGCGCGGTACGCCCATGAGCGAGCTCCAGTATCGCTTCGCGAGAGTATGTTGAGGCATCAGCTCTCCTTCTCACGGTCAAGATCGATTGAGGCTCGCGCAGCACCGATCTGCTGTAGGAGTGCCGGGGCAGAGGCTCCCACCGCGATGGCGGCTAGTTCTTCGGTGATCCCTTTGTGAAAGGCCATACCCGCTAGAGCGCCAAGAGCTAACCGAGTGATCGCTACCAGGCTGTCAGCCGGTAGGTCGATGAAGTCGGTGATGCCTGGCTGCGGCTCACCGCTACCTCGCGCCTCTCTTCGGGCGTTCTGCCAGGAGATCACGTTACTGGTAACGGCCACCAGCTCGACGAGCAGGCCTCCCATGGCTCCGAATAAAACGGCGGTTGGCCAATCCACGCCATCTCCTGGGTTTCTGTTTGCGTGAGAGGATTGTAGATTTCGGGTATACGTGTGAACTATTAATCCCGGAGTGGGGAACGCACGAACGACATAAACTCGCGACCCTTGGCGGTGCTGCGTTGGGAGCTAAGTCCGTTAGTCGTCATCATGGTGTTCAATCCAGGGTTGTCGATTAGTTCGATGTCGCTGAGTTCCTTCATGAGCGTGTTGAGGAACGGCTTGTCGGAAGCGAGTTCTGGGAACGCCACGGAAACGATGTTGATAAGCCCACTTGAGAGGATCGAGGAGGGCCACTCAAGATTTCTCTGTTCGAAGTATCTGACAGGGTCATCCATGAAGTCGAGCAAGAGCATATGCGACGGAGTCAGATCATCAATATATCGAAGATAGATGGCCTGTTTGTCTGTGCTGGGGGCATGTCCCGATCCTATGTTAAGTAGAGCATTGCATAGCAGTTGCCGCTTTTCTTCTGATGAATTCCGTTCGGCGATGCGTGTCGTTGAAGCGACAGCGTCTAGGAAAGTGTCGTCGTCGGCGAGATCGTCAAGGGTGAGGTCCTCCACCTGATTGCAGAGTTCTTGGACGACATCAGCTAGTTGTTCCATCCAACTTCGGAGTCGTCGCTCGTAGGCCTGACTGAAAACGCGCGCCATGATAACTGCCATGCTTCCACCCACGAAGGGGATGGCTGCGGTGCCTGCTTCGATAGCTGTTTCAGTGAGTGATCTAACTTTCCCTTTTTCTTTCGGGGGAGTGAGTGCGTTCAACTCATCGTCGCTAGGCATATTTCTACCCTTCTGTAGAGCTGGCGTTCTATTTTTATTCTTTGACGGATAGAATGGTATTCATGATATGGGTGGACGATTCTTGGGTGATGTTGCTCAAGTTTTACTGTCCGCATAGGTGTTGGGCGGAGGTTTCCTCGATTTCGGTGCGCATTTCCCATCGGGTCAAGAGTCTCCTGTAATTCTACTCTCTTGGTTTGGACTCTCTTGCCATATGCGCAGTGCCCTTGTGCTCATTTGGGTGTCGGGATGATTGTGGCCGAGTATTCTTTTCTGATCGCCTGCGGCATCATAGAGGAGTTTGATCGCTGCTTTGATGTTGCCAGATCCAAAAGTCCAAGCAGCTATGTGGCATCGCGTGGTAAGGGTATCGGAATGCTCGGGTCCCAAGAATCGGAGCTGATCCTGGAGGAGATGTCCGAGAGTCGTGATGGCGCCGATAGGGTCTCCAGATTGACCGCGCCAAGTGGCGAGGTTATGGCGGGTGTCGAGGGTATGAGGATGGTCGGCCCCTAGAACACGAATTCGATCGGCGAGGAGATGCTCGTATTCGATAACGGCGCCCTGGGAATCACCGTTTTTTCCACGCCATTCAGCGATGCTCTGGCGGGCACGCAGCGTGCTCGGGTGGTCAGGACCAAGAATGCGGAGTTGGTCGGTGAGGAGCTCTTCGCAAGCGGTGGCAGCGCCTTGAGTGTCTCCACTCTGGCCGCGCCATTCGGCGAGGTTGTGACGGGTGTTGAGGGTGTCAGGATGGTCGGGACCCAGGATACGAAGCCGGTCTTGGAGGAGGTCTTCAAACTCATGGGCGGACCCGGTGATGTCTCCAGCGCGGCCGCGCATATGGGCGAGGTTGTTGCGCGTGGTAAGAGTATCGGGGTGGTCGGGGCCCAGAATGCGCTGCTGGTCTTGGAGGAGTTGTTCGTAGGCGGTAACTGCGCCTGTGGGATCCCCGGCCTCGCCACGCATGTAAGCGAGATTGGCCCGAGTGGGCAGAGTCTGGAGGTGGTCGGGGCCTAGGATGCGGAGCTCGTCTTGAAGAAGCAGTTCGTAAGCGGTAGCGGCTCCTGTCGTATCTCCAAATTTGCCACGCACGGCGGCGAGGTTATTTCGAGTGGTGAGGGCATGGGGGTGATCGGGGCCTAGGTAGTGCTGAGAGTGGTCGACCATCTGTTCCCAGTAGGCGATGGCCTCTTTTGTGCGTCCGCATGCATCCAAGCTTTCCCCTGCACGGAATAGCAGTCCGTGTCCTGAGGGTTCCCACAGCCATCCCTCACTGCTTCGCTCTTCCACTGAGTGGTGGTTGCGTAGCATGTCCGTGTTGTTGCGGAGTTGCCGGGCCAGGGCGGTATTGCGTTCAACTTCAGGCCACACCTGCAGAAGTGCGTCCGCTAGAGTGCGCACGCTGTGCCGGTCGGGACGGGTGGTGGAGCGCTCCAGGGTGGCACGCTGCACCAGCTGGTGGATGCCCACCAATGCCTGCCCGAGTTCTTCCTCCTGTCCTGTGGAGAGTGGCGTGGGATGGGTGATCAGGTTCAACCGGCGAAGGTTAGCCAGGGCAGCACGGGCCTGGTGCGGGGAGAGCGCGGTTGCGGTGGTCGCCGTCTTGGTGCCGTGGGAGGCCAGGTACTTCAGGACTGGCGGGGCGGTGAGCACATTCTCGGGGATGCCGGTTCCGTCCAGGAGGGCGATGAGTCCCATGAGGGGGCGGGCCATGCCTTGAGGGTTGAAGGTGTCGGCCTGGGTGAGGGACAGTTCCCAGGTGGCGGCGAGTGGGGTGGGGTGTTCCCAGTCGGGGAATACCTGGTCCAGTGTCTTCATCCGGTCGCGGAACACCTGGAGGTATTCGTCGCACCCCATGCCGAGTTCGGCCATGTAGGTGACCGCCTGCCCCAGTGCCAGCGGGAGGAACCCCAGAGCTTGGGCGAGGGTGTCCAGTTGCGCGGTGGTGCGGGCGATTCCGGCCGCGTCCAAGGCACGAGTGAGGAAGGCGCGGGCTTCATCAGGGGTGTAGGCGTCGATGTCGAGCAGGTGGCGGCCCTGGCCGGTGAGGGAGTGGTCGCGCCTGCGGGTGGTGACCAGGATGCGGCCGTGGGGTTGGTCATGTGGGGGCCACAGGTCTTTCACCGCGGCGGGGTCGGCTAGGTCGTCCCACACGATGAGCCAGCGCCGGTCCTGGTGCTTGTTAGGGTCCTGCAGCCAGGCGAGGAAGAGCTGCGCGGCGTCTTCGGGAGAGTCCGGGGCGGTGGCGTAGAGCTGGTGTGCGGCTTGGGCGTAGGCGGAGGTGATCTGTTCTCGGCGGGACGCGTCGGTCCACACCAGCACGTCGATGCGTTGTTCGGGGTCGGTGATGTCGCGCAGGATGCGGGCGTGGTGTGCGGCGAGTTGGGTTTTGCCGACGCCACCGGTGCCGGAGAGGATCTGTCGCTTTACGGCGGTTCCGGGGTTGTGCAGAGCCTCATCGAGCTGGTGGGTGACGGCTCGGTGCTGGTAGTGGGCTGCTGCTTCGGGTATGGCGCCGACACGGATCGGCCAGTCAACCTGATGAGCCTCAGAGAGGACCACGCTCATGTTCCGGCCCTGGACGATGGTGCTATCGGAGATGTCGCCGTTCACGGTGTTGGCGACGTCGCCTCGTTCTTCCCACGCCTTGGTCATGTGACCGATTGTGGCGCGGGAACCCCTGCCGGGTAAGGGGTTTCGGCTGAAACGGCCAGATGCGGACGGTGGGGCGGCAGGGCGTGACCGGGGCCCGGGGATGCCCCACGCGGGGCCGTCAGGGCGGCTGTGGGCCGCTGGTGGGCGGACACGGGTCGCCCCGGGGGGCCACAGGGTCACGGGATGGCAAAATGCTCCGCGAGGTGGGTGCCCACCTGTACGGGACCTCGCACTGGGGAGCACACGAGGAGCATTTCAGGCCCCCAGACGAGATCCCACACCTCGCCTGTTCGACTCGCACACCCCGTTTGACCTGGGATTTTGTGGCGCACCCGGCAGGATTCGAACCTGCGACCCCCGGATTAGAAGTCCGGTGATCTGGTGCCGCCACGTGCCTTTTCGTGCCGTTTCGTGTCACCTCATCCGATCCGTCATGTCGTTTGAGACCGCATAATGCCGCCGGGTGTCGTGTCAGTACGGAACTGCGGAGCAAAAGCAGAGCACGAACCGTGGGCGGGTGGCGTCCGATGGCATTTCGCGAAGATCTCGAGGAGTCGTTGGTCTACTGTGACGCGTACGCCGGATCGTCCGGGAGTGGTGCCCTTGCCCTAGCGTGGGCCTCAGCCCTCGGAGTGGCCGTTCTCGACGGTATTGACCTCGGCATCGCATCCCTTGAACAGGGCCACTGCCAGTGGTGGCGGACACATCGAGCTCATCCCCCTTGCAGTCCAGGTACTGCGAGTTCTGGCGAGAGGCGAAGACCAAGACCGCCTCCAGGGAACGGTGCTGCTCCACCGCTACATTATCTGGTGCAACTGCCATGCCCACGCCTGTTTCCGGGGCATCTGCGATGGGTCTGGCTGGGGCCGTGCCGTACACCCTGAACGTGGCGTAGCAGCCTCATAACGGAGGGGAGGTTGGGGATAATCGGTTCCACACGAGCGACCCCCCAGACGACATGGACGGACGACTGTGACTGAACCTCCCCGCCCCGGACGCCCTCTGCACCCAGTCCCGCATAGCAACAGTCCGCTGGGGCGCTTCGCGCTTGAACTGCGCCAGCTGCGGGAGGATGCGGGGCCCCCTAGCTTCCGTGAGATGTCCCAACGGACGCGGGAACTGGGTATGCCGGTGGCAGCCACCTCACTGCGCAACGCTGTCTCGGGAGAGCGAGTCCCCAGCCTCGAAGTTGTTATGGCTTTTGTTCGTGTGTGCCTGTCGCTGGGACCCGACGACGAGCACGAAGCTCTTGAAACTTGGAAGGAACGCTGGGAACGCGTAACTGCTGAGGGTGTCAGTAACCAGTCTGTGGTTGTCACCGGAGGCGGTGAAGTCCACGTCCAGAACTTCTACAACCAGCCGGGCCATGCTTTTGCTGGGCAGGCTCAAGAGCCTCAGGCGTCGGAGACTCTGGCCTCGAAGCGGGAGGATATCTACCTCAGTGTTCTCCAGCAGAAGGCTCGGCACTCCGAGGTGAACCAGTGGCTCAGTGTCGTGTTCATTGTGGTCGGTGTCGGCATCGTCGTGGCTGGACCTGTCGTGGCGCTGGTGAGAGCCGATGCCATGCCCCTGCTTGTGAGCTTGTTCGGTGTCCCGTTCGCAGCGCTTGGGACATGGCTGAGGTGGCACGTACGCCGGACCGACGCCGCTCTTGACTCCCGAATCGATCGCATCGAGCAGAAGATCGACGAGGACGACACCTTCGACAAGGTGCTTAAGGTCGCCAGCACTATTGACGATCCTCAGCAGCGCGACGAGGCCCGCAGGGACGCCGTGAGGTGGCTGACGGCCCCTAAACCGGTTGACCCGATGGCCTCCACCCAGGCTTTGCCGGAAGGCGAAGCCGACCCCAAGGGCGCGATAGATCAGGGTGACTCAAAGTCCTAACACTCTTCGCTAAGCGCTGGGCGCGTCTCTGGATCGGCTCACCCGTGCCGCTATCGGGGCGCTACCCTGAGCTCACCGGTACAGCTCCAGCGGCAGCAGGGGACCCCTATGGCGGTAGCGACAGGCACGCCCGACGAAGAGCCCGAAGGCAGGTATCCGACTGAGTCGAACGAGTTCAGCATCAACAGGCCGGGGCTTGAGAACTTTCAAAGTTATCTAGAGTCCGTGGTGGGCAGAGCACAGGTGCACAACGTTGTTCACGGTGACTTTGTCGTTGGAACGGGTGTCCAGTCCCGGAAGGTCCTGCAGGAGCAGGCCGACAGCAGCTTGGCTAAGCAGCGGCAGAAGTTCTATCTCGACTTCCTGAAGCAGTCGCTAAAGCAGGCCGAGGTCACCTTCTGGCTCAGCATTGCGTTCATGGCCGCTGGCGCGATCGTCATCCTGGTGGGGGCTGTGCTCGCCCTGGTGTACACCCAAAGCGCGGACCTGAGCTACGTGCCTCTGGTCACCGCCCTCACCGGTGCCTTGATCACCGTTGGAGGCGGGGCGCTCGCCGTTCACGCACGCCGAGCCAAAGCGCACGTGACGGAGCAGGCCAGGCGTATCGGTGACAAGGCAGACAAAGACGACGGACTGCGGACCACCCTCAAGTTGATCAGCCAGGTCAGTGACAAGGACCTGCGCGACCGTATCCGCACGGCGGTGGCGTTGCAGGCCCTGGGCGTAACATCCGATCCCGAGACGATTGCCAGCAGCCTCTTGGCCGACCCTAAGGGCGAGATCGAGCCGGGCGACTCCAAGTCTGACGGTCGCTAGTTTGAGCGGTCGAGTTTTTTCGAGACCTCCTGGATGGCCTTGCGGACGAAGTGCAGGTTGCCCTCAGGCGCATCTCGGGTCTCCCGGAGGTCGGTGAGGTTGATCTTGTAGGACTGCTGAGGGAGCGGTCCGAACGGCCCTTCGGCGTCGATCGTGATCGTGTGGATCTTCGGTTCGTCCTCTTGGACGACCTCGTGTCCAACTCCGAGAGACCAGACAAGCGTGCGACCAGGGCCAAGGGCTGTGATGCCTTCGCTGAGCCGCTTCTGGCCACTGCCCGCACCGTGGGGGTTCTCCTGGAGCAGTGGCGGGTCGATGGTGGCACGGACGTTGTGAGCGAACGTCAGGCCCGAGTTGCCTAGTACCAGGTTGAGAATTGTTCCTTGGGCCTCGTCTGGCACTACGTCCACCCAGACGTACGGTTGGACGGCATCCTGCGCTGCCTTGCGCTGAAGCTCTGTCTGGGCTGCTGCGGTCTTGGCAGCCTCGCGCTGAAGCTCGGTCTGGGCAATCGCAGCCTCAACCGCTTTCTCCTGAAGCTTGGTTTGCGCCTCCGCGGCCTTGACCGCGTCCTCTTGGTGTTGAGTCTGAGCCTTTGCTGACTTGACTGCCTCCCTTTGGATCTTGGTCTGGGCCTTCGCGGCGTTAGCGGCTCGGCCGGTGAAGAAGAGCGCAACAAGGGCAACAAGAGCGGCGCCCACAGCGCCCACAGAGGCGATGGCCGCCCAGGTTTCAGGGTCCATGCCCTGATCTTCGCAGCGCCCCCGTCCCTGTGCGGTCAGCTTCGCCCGGTTGTTATGGCACGGGTGTTTCGCACGGAGTTCAACGAAGGCCCTGGTATGTGCCGGGGTCGCCTCCCGTCATTCCTGTGAGCTGGGCAGCTATCACTCTCGTTCTGGGAGCGCTCGTTGAAGCGAAGGAGCCTTCACCGGGTCGCGGTGATGGTGTCTCCGCAGCGGGAGCAGGTGGCCGTGGCCGTGCGCCCGTGGCGGACCGGAGGTTGGTCGGGGACGTAGTCATGGCCCTGCGGACTCGGGCAAGGGATCGCACCGTCCATCGCTCAGCCCACCCCAGGGCGGTCTTCGCCCGATTGGCGGATGCGGCTGGTGCGGCCTCGGTACGCTCCTGGGGCACGGCGACACCGAAGCCCAGGAGGCGCGTGATGCGGGAGATCGAGACGAAGTACCGGGTAGGGGACCTCGAAGAGGTCCTGCTCGCCCTCAAAACCGCTGGGGTGGAGCTGGGCGAGCCGGTCTTCCAGGACGATCAGGCCTACGCCCCTGCGGGCTGGACACCGGAGATGGGCAAAGCTGGTCACACTTTCGCGCGGCTGCGCAGTATGGACGGCGGAGCGCACGTCTTCACGACCAAGACCCCGCTGGCCAACTCGATGGAGTGCGCCGAGCACGAGACGGCAGTCGCCGACCGGGAGCAGATGCACGCCGCCGTGCTCGCCATGGGCTACGAACCCACCGTGCGCATCGTCAAGCACCGTCGTACCGGGGCCGCCGGTCCGATCGGGGTCTGCGTCGACGCGGTCGAGAACGCGGGGACGTTCGTCGAGTTGGAACTGGTCATCGACGACGAGCGCGACGGCCTGGCGGTCCAGGCCGAGCTGGACGCCTGGGCACGAGGGCTCGGCGTCGAGCTGGAGCGCACTACCGACACCTACGACACGCTGGTGCGCGCCGCTGCCTGAGTCACCACCCGTGCGGGGCGAACGGCACCCGGTCGAGCCACGCGCGGACGCCCTCGGCCGGATAAGGGATGGTGTTCGACGGAAGCACCCGAGGGTCCGCCCACACGAGCTTTCCGCACTCATCCGGTTCGGCGTTGTAAGGCTCGCCCGCCCATTCGGCGGCCAGGAAGAACAAGCCCAGCCGGGCGTGCCCGGGACCTTGTCGGTGGTGGACCACGGCCACCAGAGTGAGGTGGTCGGGATCGATGTCGACCCCGACCTCCTCACGCGCCTCGCGCGCGGCGGCCGCGTGCACGGGCTCGCCTTCCTCCAGGTGCCCGGAAGGCAGGTGCAGCATGCCGTCGCAGTACCCGGTGCCCTGCCGCTCCAGCAGCACGATCTCACCCTCCCGCTGCAGGATGACGTGCACGTCGATGACGCTGGTGTACGGCATGGCGGGGTCCTGTCCATGATCAGGCGGCGGTTCGATCCTGCGACCATAGCGCCCTGATGAGGTCGGCGAGGCGAGCCACGGTCTCCTCCACGCCGCGAGTGGTGTCCACGACTTCGGTGAGCACTCCTTCACGGGTCAGCTGGTCGGCGACCCGTTCATACAAGGCGACCTCCCTGACCGTGTTGGCCGGATCGTCCTCGAACCGGCCGTGGGAACCGCGCACGGCCAGGCGCTCGTGCAGTTCCTCGGCCGGCGCGGTGAGGACGACCTGGAGGTCTGGTGGCTCCACGAACCTGTTGAGTTCTCGGACGAACCTCTCCGGGATCTCATCCAAACCGGCTTGAAGGACGAGCGAGGACGCGGTGAAGCGGTCGCACAGCACGAGTCGGTCCTCGGCGAGCGCGGGCCGGATCTGGGCGGCCAGGTGGTGATAGCGGTCCGCGGCCACCAAACAGGCCAACGCCAGGCCCGAGAACTCGTGCGTGCCGCTGCGGGCGAGTCGACCGATGGCCCCGGTGGAGGGTTGAGTGGTGGCCAGCACCCGCAGCCCGTCGTCCGCCAGGCGTGCGGCGAGCGCCTTGACGGCGGTGGACTTTCCGGCCCCACCTGGACCGTCGACCGCTACGAGCAGTCCCGTCATGCCGCCGCCCTTCGCTGGTGCTCGCCGTGGGACAGTTCGACCAGAGCGGCGCGGACTTCGGCCACCGACGCCTCGCCGAACTGGATGTTGGAGGAGAAGTTGAACTCGTCTCGCTGCCTCATGGCCTCGTCCACGCCCTGGTCGGTCAGGTCGACCGGGCTGTAGTCCAGGAGCTGATCGGGGGTGTAGCGGCCGGAGGCCATGAGACGGTGCCACTCCGGCGTGCCGGGGTAGGGGCGGAACTCGAACACGCTGCTGCGGAAACGGCCCGGGGCGCCCTCGGTGAGGTCCCACAGCTCCCGCACCAGATCCACGGTCTGTGCCATCTCCGCCCGTGACTCGCCGGGGAAACCCAGGATGAAGTAGCCCTTCACGCTGATCCCCCTGCCGACAAGCCGGGTGACGACCGAGCGGATCATGTCCTGGGTGATGCGCTTGTCGATGTAGGACAGCACTCGCTCGGAGCCGGACTCGATGCCGAGCGCGACCTCCCTGAGCCCGTTCGCGACCAAGCGGTCCAGGGCGGCCTCGGTTTCGCGGGCGAGCACGTTGATGCGGCCGGTGGCGTCCCACACCGCCCACTCCCCGACACAGTGGGTGGCGAAGCCGTCCATCATGGTGTTGATGACGCGGCGGGCACCGAGGAAGAGGTCGTCGACGAACCGGAACGCGCTCACCCCGTAGGCGGCGCGCAGGTGCTCCATCTCCGCGACCACGTTCTCGGGGGAACGGACCCGGATCGTGACGTCAGGGTTCGCGGAGACGGCGGCGCCGCAGAAGGAACAGTCATAGGGGCAACCGCGGGCACCGACCATGTTCGCCTCCCACCGGCCTGCTTCGAAGTGCGGGTCCTGGGTGAGGAAGTCCCGGTCGACGAACGGCAGGTCGTTGATCGGTGGGGCGAGGTGGTGGCCCTGCCCCGGTCGGCCGCCTGTCACTGGAGTCTTCAAAACGGGGTCGAGCCACATCACCCCGGGCAGGTCTCCTCGGTTTCGGTGATCGTGCAGGAGTTCGACGGTGCGGGTCTCACCTTCGCCGATGACCAGGGCCTCGCATCGGGCCATGCGGGGGTCGGCGAGTATCTCGGTAGGCATGGCCTTGGCCTGGTGCCCGCCGAGCATGACCTTGATGCCGGGATCCAGGGCCGCGGCGATGGTCGCGGAGATCTCGTAGGTGGGTGCCAGCAGGTTGAACCCCACCCACCGGGGCGCGGCTGCGTTGACGGTCCGGATGACGTCGGCGACCGGCAGCCCGAGCGCTTCAGCATCGAGCACACCAACCGCGAACCCGGACTGCGCGGCGTAGGTGGCGACGTAGCCCATGCCCAGCACCGGCAGCGTGTAGTCGTTGACGCGCGGGCGTTCGGCGTAGTCGCGCAGGGGCGCGTTGACGAGCAGCAGGTCGAGGGAACGGCCAGGGGTGTGGCCGCTGATCAGGTCATGAAGGGGGTTGGTCCTGTCCACGGGGTCCTCCCAGTGCGAGGGTGAGCACGGTCAGGGCGGAGAGCTGTTCGGGTGTGGCGGCGAAGGACCGCCACCAGCGGGCGAAAGTCGCCTCGTCGGCGGGCCAGTCGATGTCGGGGCAGGCCTTGCCCGCCCACGTGCGCACGGCCATGTCGCCGTAGGGGTAGAGGGAGAAGTCACCAGTGACGTCGGCAACGGCGGCTCCGGCGGTCCACGGGCCGATACGAGGTACCGTCTGCACTTCCTCCACCAGCACGTCGGCGGGAAGCTCCGCCCACTTGGGGCCGGACTCGGTGAAGGCCTCAGCCGCCGCGATCAGCGGTCGGCGCTTGAACGCCATTCCCAGTCCGGCGAAGTCGTCCTCGTTCAGGGCGAGTACGGTCTTGGGACGCGGGAAGGCGGAGAGTCCGGCCCCCGGGAGCGGGGCGCCGTAGGCGGCGCAGAACCGGTGGTACATCAGGCGGGCCTGGTCGGCGCGGATCACCTGGCGGATGATCGCGGTGGCCAGCGCTTCCCACAGGTCGGCGGTACGCAACCGCTGCACCGGACCCTGCTCCTCCAGAGCGGAGCGCAGGCTCTCGGGGATCGACCCGCCGAGGCTCATCGGGGAGTACATGTCTACGGTCGGATCCGGGCCGTGGCCCTCTCCGACCCGGTCGAGGATGAGGGCCGAACCAGCGGTCGCGATCCATACGCCGTACTCGGTGCGCACGGTACGGCGAAGCTCGGGAGCGGGGGTCCACCCAGGATGGTCAACGATCACGCGCATGAAGTCCTCCGAGGTCAGTCACGGGACAGCCGGGATATCAGCGCGGCCAGTGCCTGCTCTCCCCGAGAGGAGAGCCCGCGACCGACCACACGCTGCGTGCGTGGATCACGCACCACCCGATACTGACGGGTCACGTTCCCGATAAGTGGGTCGGTCTCGAAAAGCAGCCTCGCGAGCTCCTGGCGTGTCCGCCTCCCCACGGGGACCAGATGCACCATCCGGTCACGCCGAGAGGTCGTGAGCCATGCCGCCTCGAAAGGAGACAGCACACGCACAGCACCGGTGGCCAGGTGCACGGACAGAACCCGCGGGGCACGCTCAGCGCTCACCCGCCACCGCCTCAAGGCGTGTGGTCACGGCGTGGCGGGTGACGGCCGGCATGAAATGGATGATGGGCTTGCCGGGCTTCGGGCGTGCCACCTCCGCCCACACCGTGTGTCCGTGCTGATCCCCGTGCCAGCCCCACGCGGTCGCCAGAGCGCTGACCAACGTCAACCCCAAGCCCAGGGGAGCGGCCTCGGTTTCCGCACTGAGATAGGGCTCCCCGGGTACCGAGTCGGGCAAGGGCCCCTCGTCGGTGACGGCGACACGCAGATGGTTCGGGAGGTGTGTGAGCGCCAGCCGCGTCTTCCCTCCCAGCAACCCGGAACGGGTATGCCGCAGGCTGTTGGCGAAGAGCTCGTTGGCGATCCAGACCAGGGGCTCGGCCTGGAGCCAGTGGAGCCTGCTGGCCGTCCACACCCAGCGTCGCGCCTGCGCGGCTAGCCGCGAGTCGGCGCCGTACTCCACAGCGAGCACATTGGGCTGGTCCGACCTGACGAACCGGGGCAGAGGAAGCGGCGGAAGCGGCATCTCGATCCTTGACACGGCAACTCCTCATAAAGGACAGGAACTGCGACCGGGATTGGCCAGAGAACACGAATCGCTTCACGCATGTGATCCAGGTCGCTACGGTGAGATAACCACTGCGCGCGTTTGATCGGTACGGGTATGCACCGTCGAACTGTGCCAACGCTGCCAAGGGGTTTTCGGAGGACGGAATGCGTCGTGGCCACAACGACAAGCTGAAGTCCCTCATCGCCGAGCTCGGTTGGTCCCAGCAGCAGACCGCCAGCCGCTTCGTGAGAGTGGCCCAGGAAATGGGGCACACCGACCTGGTCAGCGTGGGCCGCTCCACCATCTCGATGTGGGTCTGCGGCACCCGACCGCAAGACCCGGCCCCCGCTGTCCTGTGCGAAACGCTCTCCCGAGGACTGGGTCGGCCAGTACGGCTGGAGGAGATCGGTCTGGGCAGGTCCCCGATCCCGTCAGCCGGGGCCATCTGGGGAGCCGATACCCTGACGGCGCTGGCCGACTTGGGGAGAAGCGTGGACAGACGAGGCTTCATCGGCACCGCTGTCTACTCCGTGGCAGGGCTCGCTCTGCCAGAGGAGTCCTGGTGGCGGCAGTGCCTGGAGAGGGCACGGGCCCGCCCAACGACCCGTGGAACCGTCACCTCCGACGACATCGAGGCGATCCGGGACGCCACGGCGCTCTTCCAACGCCTGGACCAGCAGCGCGGGGGCGGTTACGGAACCTCCGCCGCCACTGCCCTGCTCACCGACGAGGTCCTGCCGACCCTGCGCCGACACGCCCCCCACGAAGAACAACGACGCGAGTTGTTCTCCGCAGCCGGTGAGCTGGTGTACGTGCTCGGCTGGTCCAGCTTCGACGCGAACCGGCACGCCACAGCGCAGCGCTACCTCCAGTTGGCCGCCAAGCTCGCCGCCGAGGCCGGGGACCGGGCACTCGTCGGTCACATCCTGCGGGCACTGGCCCACCAAGCCCTGGATCTGGGGCACTACCCGCAAGCCGCGAACCTCACCGAAGCCGCGACCTCCTGCTACGACGCGACTGGTCCCCGCGAGCGCGCGCTGCTGGGCGTCGTCCACGCCCGTAGCCTGGCCCGCGTCGGCGACACCAAGAGCGCCTCCCAAGCCCTGCTGCGGGCTGAGGACGATCTCTCCGATGCCACTCCCGACACCGAGCCCGCCCGGGTCTGGTTCTTCGGCAAGGCCAGCCTCGCGCATGAGACCGCCCGCACCCTCCAAGCGATGGGCGACCTGGGGAGCGCACAGCGCGAGTTCGAGCGCAGCGTCCAACTCCGAGGCGCCGCGTTCAGCCGTACCCACGCCGTGACCTTGGGCTACCTCGGGGAGATCCAGGCCTCCCGAGGCGAGATCGAAGCAGCCTGCGCCACCTGGTCGCGGGCGCTGGACGCGATGGAGGGCGTGCGCTCGGGCCGGGCGAAGAACACGGTCCAGACCATGAGAACCGCGTTGAGCACGGTGCGGGGACGCGGCATCAGCGCAGTCCGAGAGGTTGACCTACGAGCCGCCGAAGTCCTGCGTGTAGCCTGATCCGGCCCGGTACCGGCCCCTGGAAGGACCCTCCAGTGGAGATCACCCTCACTCCCATCGCCACCGTCGTCGGTGGACGCTCGCAGGTCGCCGACGACTACTGGGGAGGGATCCAGTCGATCATCCGGCTCAACGCGGACCTGCCCCTGGACACCCTGAAGGGACTGGAGGAGTTCTCCCACCTCCAGGTCGTGTGGCACTTCCACCACGGGTCACAGGACGATGTGCACCTGGGTTCACGACACCCGCGAGGGAACACGGACTGGCCGGAGACCGGGACGTTCGTTCACCGCAACCACCGCCGCCCCGCACGACTCGCGATCTCCCACCCACGCCTGCTCAAAGTCGAAGGACGCGACCTCTACGTGGAAGACCTGGACGCGGTCGACGGAACCCCCATTCTGGACATCGCTCCGTGGTTTGCCGAGTTCGGCCCTCGTGGTGAGGTCCGCCAACCCGCGTGGCCCGGCCAGATGCTCTCGGACTACTGGGCGACGCCGCCCCGGTAGTCGCCGTGGGACGAACATCCCCGCACTGATAGTCAGACCGTGGCCAGTCGGCAGTACACCGCTGCCGCAGTAGCGGCTCCAGCCCTCATCGGGCCCGTACAGGACTGGATCCTTGAGCGGGAGCGCTGGCTTCAACCGACAAGACCAGGCGGGGCTTGAAGCGACCAGTGCCGTGCAGTTGCTCGGTTACCTCGATCGCTCTTCTCACGATGGTGTCCTCAACGGCGAATGCCAC
The DNA here is from genome assembly GCF_055632325.1 of Nocardiopsis sp. KDC1DS13DA1. Taxonomy (NCBI): domain Bacteria; kingdom Bacillati; phylum Actinomycetota; class Actinomycetes; order Streptosporangiales; family Nocardiopsidaceae; genus Nocardiopsis; species Nocardiopsis sp. KDC1DS13DA1. Next base: position 145,999 of record NZ_JBVMUY010000006.1, on the reverse strand, counting down.
TGACCAACCTCACCGGCCTTTGGAACACCCGGGGAAACCCGCGGATCTGTACGCGCGGAAACTTCAAGCTGACGGCGTATTGCGGAAATCGACGTCCGATTCGACCGCTTTTGTGTCGACCCTCCGACGCATCGTTCACACGAGCATGTCGCATTCGCCTTGCACCCGTCTTCCTAGGAGGTCATCAGGGCAACCGGAAGCGGGGGTGCTGCGGCGACGCGCAGCCCCCGGCGGATGGCCCCGGTGCCGGAGCCCTCGACGGTCGAGGGCACGCGATGACGGAGGTCGACCAGGTGAGAACAACACAGACCCGCAAGAAACAGCGCTCCAGGAGGCGGCTGCTGGAGGTCCGGCCGACCGTCCCGACAGCGGCGGTGCGGGGACGCGGGGAGGTGGTCGGATGATCGACTTCCTCGTCGGAGGCGGGGTGTACGCGGTCATCGCCATGATCCCGCTCATAGCCGTCGCGGTGTCCGCCGCGCTGATCACGGCACGGTTGGCCCGCCACCGCTACCTGTCGCGCGAGGCCCGCCTGGTGGAGATCCTGCCGCCACCGCAGGCCACCCTCGCCAACGCCACCGAGTTTTGGAACCACACCATGGGGCTGCTTAAGCCCCGCTGGTCGCGGTGGCTGGTGCAACCGCACCTGTGCGTGGAGATCGTGGCCTCCGCCGCCGGGGTGCGCTTCCAGGTGTGGGTGCCCGGGATCGTGCCGCCAGGAACGGTGGAGCGGGCCGTCGCCTCGGCCTGGCCCGGCGCGACGACCTCCACACGCAACTTGACTGTCGGTGAGTCGCCCCTGCCGCAAGGGGCGTACACCACGGGGGGTCTGGTGCGTCTGGGACGTGGTGAGGAGTTCCCGCTGCGTACGAAGTTCGACGACGACCCGCTCCGTACCCTCCTGGGGGCACTGGAGGACCTGGCGGAGGGCGAGCACTGCCTGGTCCGGATCAGCGCGCGCCCGGCGACCGGACTCCGGTTGGCCCGGGCACGGAAGGCCGCGGCCCGACGCCAGGGTCACCCGGGGCTGGCGAGCATGCTGCTGGACGCCGTGGACCCCACCGTCTCCTCGCAGCCCCGTCGAATGCCGGTGCTGCCGGGGACCCGTGATGACGTGAGGGCGATCCTGACGAAGGCGTCCAGCCCACGGCTGGCGTGCGATATCGCCTACATCCTCACCACCACCCGCCAGGGCGCGGCCGCGAAGGAGCGCCTGCGGGGGCGAGCCCACGGTGTGGCGTCTGGCTTCGCGGCCTTCAGCAGCGGCACCAACCACCTGGACCGCCACTTCATGCCCAAACCCACCTGGTGGGCGGTCAACCGGTTCCTCGCCAACGGGTTCCTGCTCTGCACCGCCGAGCTGACCGGGATCGCGCACCTACCCACCGACACGTGCGTCCCCGGCCTGGCCAGGGCCGGAGCCCGCCCGGCCGCACCCAGCCCGGTGGTGCCCAGGGGCGGGGAGAACACCAGGGTGGTCGGCGACTCTGACGCCGGTGTGCGCCGTCCCATCGCGTTGGGGGTGGCCGAGTCGAGGCAGCACACGCACATCCTCGGCAAGACCGGATCGGGTAAGTCCACGCTGCTCGCCAACCTCGTTCTCCAGGACGCCGAGGCGGGCCGGGCCGGTCTGGTGATCGACCCGCGCGGTGACCTGGTCACCGACATCCTCGCCCGCCTACCCGAACACACCATCAACAAGGTGGTGCTGTTCGACCCTGACGACAACGCCCCACCGCCGAGGCTGAACCTGTTGCAGGGCGGGGATCCGGACTTCGTCTCGGACACGGTGGTGGGGATCTTCCGCCGGATCTACGACCAGTACTGGGGGCCGCGGACCGATGACATTCTGCGCGCCGCCACACTCACCCTGACCAGGGCGAAGGATCCCGGGCTGACGTTGGGGCACATCCCGCGCCTGCTCGCCGACGACGCGCTACGCAACGAGGTGATGGGCAAGGTCACCGCTCGGGCAGGGGGTGAGGATGAGGCGCTCGCGGACTTTTGGGACTGGTACACGGGGCTGACGGTCTCGGCCCGTTCAGCGGTCACGGGGCCCGTGTTGAACAAGCTGCGTACCGCGCTGCTGCGCACGTGGGTGCGCCAGGTGGTGGCCTCGGGCCCGTCCACCATCGACCTTCCGTCCCTGTTCGACACCGGGCACCTGGTGCTGCTGCGGTTGCCGAAGGGGCGGCTGGGGGAGGACACCAGTTCGCTGATCGGGTCGTTCGCCCTGGCGGCGACCTGGCAGGCGGTCACCGCCCGCATCCACACGCCAGAACACCAGCGCAAGGACCTGTGCGCGTTCATCGACGAGGCCCAGAATTTCCTGAATCTCCCGGGCTCGTTGGAGGACATGCTCGCCGAGGCCCGCGGCTACCGGCTCGGGCTGACGCTCGCCCACCAGGAGCTCGGACAGCTTCCCGCGGACCTGCGCAAGGCGGTGTCGGCGAACGCGCGAACGAAGATCTACTTCGCCGCGTCCCCGGACGACGCCTCCAGCTTGCAGCAGCACACCCTGCCGGTGCTGGGGGCCTACGACCTGACGAACCTGGGCGCCTACCAGGCGGCGGTGCGCCCGCTCGTGGGGGCCAAGGAACAGGGAGCGGCCACGGTGCGCACCCGCCCGCTTCCGCCCGGGGTGAAGGGCCGGGCGACCCAGGTGCGCAAGGCCGCACGGCGTCACGCCCCGCAGACAGCTACGCAGCCTCCTGTTTCGGGGGTGAGGCCGTCCCCGGGGAGGCCGTTGTTCCAGCGGCGGCCCTTTCCGGTGACCGACACCCGGAGGGGGAAGCGCACGTGAGGGGGCAGGCGAAGGACCATGTGGAGCGCAGCCAGGTACGTCCCTCGTCGCTGGCCCGGGGGCGGATCATGCCCCGCGACATCCAGGTCCTGGGCGGGGTACACGACCACAAGGTGATGACCACCGAGCACCTGCACCGCCTCTACTTCCCCCGCGCGGGGGAGAGGTCGGTGCGGCTCCGGTTGCGCAGGCTCCACGGCTACGGGCTCCTGGACCGCTTCCGGCCGCTGTCGCTGCGGGGGAGCAGCCCCTACCACTGGGTGCTCGGCTCGGCGGGCGCACGGTTGCTCGCCATGGAACGGGGAGCCGAGGCGGTCTCCTACCGGTTCGAGCGAGCGGCGGGGGTCGCGGACTCACCCCGCCTGGGGCACATGCTCGGCCTGGTCGACTGCCTGGTCGCCTTCACCGTCGCGGCCCGCCAGATGCCGGGTGCGGAGCTGGTGCAGTGGTTGAACGAGGCCGAGTGTGCCCAACGGTGGGGCCGCTACGTGCGCCCCGACGCCTACGTGCGCTGGGAGCAGGAAGGGGAGCAGGCGCACGTGTTCGTGGAGTACGACACCGGTTCGGAGACCTTGGCGATGGTGCGGGACAAGATGACCGGCTACGCCGACCTCGCGCGGGCGACGCGTTTTCCGTCGGTGGTGCTGTTCGTCGTGCACTCGCGGGTCAGGGAGACCAACCTGGCCGGGGTGCTCGCCCCGAGGAGCAGTAGCTGGGCGGGGGCTTATCTGGCCACGTACGCCGATCTCGCCGAACCGGGACCGGCGGCTGCGGTGTGGAGGCCCGCCCACAGCCAGGACCGGTTGACGCTCATGCAACTCGCCGCACGCCACCCGATCAACTGACGCAGCGCACCAGCGGCCGCCTGTTCAGGAGCCTCCTGGACGGGCGGCCGCAGTCATGCGCAGGGCACGCGGCCCGCACGACCGTTTCTGAAGATTTTCAGTGTGCCGTGACTGTTCTGACGGATTCCGGTTGAAGATTCTCGTTCCTTTCAGGAACGATCGGCACTGCCACGCGCGGCGGCGATTCTTTCGTTTCTGTTTGATCGAGAATCCGGAGTTCCCCTATGTCTGAAATTGTCATTCTGTTGTGCTTTGCGAGGGTTGGTGTAGGAAGCCTGCCTCACCTGATGTGACCTACTTGGAGGCAGGATGAACGACCTCTGACCCCTGGGGCGGTTGGGGTGAGGAAGCGCAGTTTCGGGTTCGTGTGAACCCGGGGCCATTGACACCCACCTCAACCCGTTCCGGGGCAAGGTCGAACAGAACGCCTCATTCCCTATGGATGCATCCCTCAAGAAAGGTGCCCCGGCCGGTGCGGCGAACACCGGGCCGGGGCGTGATTTCCACCTGCGCTATTTCAGGAGGTAACCGTGGCCGAGTCTATTGGAAGGCACCGCAGGCGTCGACGGGGGTGGGCCAGCCGGGTGCGGTGGTGGCTCGCCGCGCTCTTGGCGCTCGTGTCCTCTCGCCCGCAGGCGGCCCGTCGGCGGCCAGAGAGGCAAGCAGCCCGGGACGCCCGTGCCCAGCGTCCCCGTGAGGCGTGTGTGGCCAAACAGGCGCCCTCTATGCCTCCGCCTGCTGGGACGGGAGTGGCCGATGATCCGGGGTGGGTCTCGAACTACCGCACGGCGAGCAACCAGCACTTCACCTCATGGGCGTACGCCTTCGACAACACCGCCTCGGAGGCGGGCGTGGTGCCCCCGCCCCGCAGGTCCAGGCAGGTTGAGCGCGGTTGGTGCGTGGACGACTCCGGGCTCAGCGCTGTGCGCCCCTATCTGGTCAGGCACGAGGAGCGCATGGCCCGACTGCGTGAGCGAGTGCCCAGGGAGGCGGTTCACGGGGAGTCCAGGGGAGTGGGCCGCCACAGGGCGGTACCTGTCCCGTCCGGCTCCGGTGATGAGAAGAGGGAAGCCGGAGAGTTCGACGACCTGGCCCGCCTGATACGCCAGTGGCAGACGATGACCGTCTGACCACAGACTCGCTCCTCGGGGTGGTGTCACCGCACGTTCGGTGACACCACCCCCGCCGAGTTCGGTGTCTCCTACGGGTGTTGTCACGAGTCAGGGATGCGATTCGGAAACCGGAGTGCTCTCCGTGCTCTTCGTGTCCGTGGGCACCACACGGACGACTGGCTGGACACTTTCCGTGTGGCTGTCGGCGTGATCGCGGTGATCCGACTGATGGCCACACGCTCGGCGGGTGAGAGCTAGCGCCGGATCATCCGGGAGCGATGCCTACCCCAGGCGTGGCACCCAGCGCTCGGGGCGGCCCTCCCCGGCGGGCTTGACTTCGGCCTCGGATCCTTTGACCAGACCGGTCGCCCGGGCCACCGCCAGGGCGGGGGCCACGCCGAACTCGTCCGCCTCGCAGCGGATGTACTGCGAGTTCTGGCGCGCGGCGAAAACCAGGACCCCGTCCAGGGTCGCACGCCACTCCTCCTCGCTTCCGGTACCCCGCTCTGCCAGTTCCAGTACACGGTGCACGAGAGGGGACCCCTCCTCCCACGCGTCCGAGAAAGAGCCCACGTCAAGAAACTCCAGAACCTGGTTGGCCGCTCTCTCTGCCGTGGACAGGTGAGGCAGCAGGAAGCCCAGGCCGTCATCGTCGATGAGGTCGGGGTAGTCGATGCGCGCCCAGACGGCCCCGTCCCACCAGTAGGCGAATCCCTGTTCACGTTGGTTCTCCAACTCGGTGAACCAGGTCCAGGGCAGCCAGTCAGGACCGGCGTAGGGGTCGTAGCCCTCGATATCGACGTGGTCATCGCACTCGTGGTCGGCACCAACGAGAACCCCGCGTCCGCCCTCGATCCGCGCGAGCCTCCACTCGTTGCCGCCCGCGTCGTCGTGGTGCACGACCGCGCCGGCATAGGCGTGCTGGTTCTCGCTGCCGCCCGCCTCCAAGGCGGCCAGCGCAGCGGCACGAGCCCAGAGGACGTCGAACGGAGGCAGATCCTCGGGACGCCCAGGGGCGTGGAACTCCATGGTCGGGCCCTTCCTACAGAGAGGGGAGTCGGTCGCGAGGTGAAGCTACACCGCGGCTCCGGCAACCGGGGTACCACCGCATCCACCGTGGTCATTCCCGTCAGGGAAATCTACTCGGTCGTTGCAGGAATCCGACAGCTGATCTCGGGGACAAAGAAACACAGTGAGTACCCCTGGGTTCCCCTCCCTCTGAGTGTCACTGAGGAACGCAGTGAAGGTGTCTGTGCAATCCCACGAGGTTCGCCCTTGTGCAGCTGGGGAGTTGAAAAGCCAGAATAAATCGATCGGCGATGATCAGAAATCCACCTCATTCGGATGGCATGAGAGTGGTTAATAAGATCCACCTCGGTCCTCTGGCTCTCCTATACCGGGACGAGCTACTCCGTGCCGTTCATGCTGGAAGGGAACCAGCCGACGTGGCAGGTGGCGGCCACGAACCCAGCCGTCGTTCGCTGTGCGTGCCTTCGGCGATCGTGTCGAGGTACTGATCAGGGTGTGAACAGGGGTGGTGAGAGTGCTCCGTGGCCTACTCCCCTTAGAGCGGAGTACCCCCACTCCGTTCTCACCGCAGGTCAGGGCGTTCTCACCTACTCCTATGGGTGCCCCGACTGAATACCTAGTAGGTCGTCATCTCACGTAGGGGGCGGGCGGCCCCCTGCCTCGGCAGGCGCCGCCCGCCCCCGCCCCTCGGCTCTCATACCTGGTCGGCCTCCCTCCTTCCCCCCACCGTTCCACTTCTCCCATAAATAAATGATGTCCACATCATCCTTTTGAGCGTGTCTGGGTGATCATCCGGAACCGTGCCGTTCATGGAAACATGATCACCCAGCCCGACCTCATGAACAGTGCCTCAAAGCCGTCCCATCTCGTGTGCTCCTGTGCGTCCTTCAAATCACACGACCGGAACTCAGAAAAATTTCGCGGCGCGGTTTGACAAACCCGCCTCGACCAAGTTCCTCTTGGATCGCCCCGAACCAGAAGACCGGTTTCCGGGGTGGGCTGAAAACGGGTTTTCGTGGCGGGTTGGAAAAACACAATCCCCAAGTGAAACCCGATCCTCCAAAGAGGAGTACGGCAAAAGGTCAGGAGTTATTCCATGCGCACCGCGCACGCCATTCACGAATCGTCCAGGTGGGTGCTCGCCTGTCACCGCGACCAGCTCGGGGACGTGTCGCTCCACCTCCACCGCACCCAGGTGGGCCTCAACCAGCCGAGGCTCTAGCTCGGCCCCGGGGTGGGCGGTGCGCCAACACCGCGACCTGCCCGGAGCCGAACCCGTCACCGCTCGCGCCCAGCACCAGTGCGACATGCCCTCCCACTTCCGGGGCGGGCGCGAGCCAACACCCACAACCGTAAGGACCGCCGCTATGACTTCGCACCGCTCGGCCACGCACACCCGCGAGCGCATCCTCGCCGCCTTGGGCATGTTCACCGCACCGGTGACCGTCACCGAACTGGCCGACGCAGTCGGGATGGGCCGCTCGACCATCACCAAGCACCTCAACAACCTGGAGATGGAAGGCGCCGCTACCCGGATCCAGGGCGGCCGCGACGGTAGGCGGCGCCTGCCCGACCACTGGACGATGGCCACCACGGGCGCTGACCTGACTCCGGAGGCGAAGACCGAGGGCGACCACCAGGCCACCGACACCGATCCCGACGGGGTCGACGTCTGCGAGGCTCCGGCCACCCCCACCCACTGGCTGGACGGGGGCAGGCCCGGGGCGGTCAACCCGGTGAGCGGCATGAACCGGCTCGCCCCGGGTGAGCTGAAGCTGATGGTCCAGGCCATCCTCGACAGTGACCCGGACCAGGAGTTCGGGGCGACCCAGATCAGCCACCTCCTCCGGGGGCGGTCGATCGGAGCGATCCAGAACAACCTCGCCCGCCTGGTGGCCGAAGGGTCGGCCGAGCTGACCCGTGAGCGGCCTCGCCGTTACCGCACCACCAAGGCCCCGGCCCCGAACGTCGGCTGACACCCGCCCACCCTGGGGGTGTGGGCGCACGACAGCCCACACCCCCACCCGGTGAATACCCAGGGAGGGTGTTGTGTTCGATCTCATGCAGCGGCTCGGCTGCCCATGCGTTCGGCTCGCCCGCACACTCGCCAACAGCACCTGACCCACCTCATCGACACCCGACTGGCCTCGCGCGAGGCCAGTCGGGTTCTTGCGGTCGTGCCCTCTTCCTTCCTGGGGCGGGTGTCGCATTCGCTGCGAAGACGTCTTCCTAGGAGTTCATCTGGACGAGAGGACGAGCGAGGAGGAGGTTCGCCGATGACAAGACCCGAGAACCTGTACCTGACACCACGGCCCTGGCCAGCGGACGGTCCTTGGGGGCGGGGTCGTTCGGGTCACTGTGTGGGGCTGTCCCGGCCTGGGGCGTGTGGGGCCACCAGCGCCCCGACGTCGGCCCTGGCGCCCGGGGCGGGTTCATCACCCCAGGGTGCGCCGATCGGGGCGGTCGGGCCGTTTGACGGCCCGACCCTGGCTGTCCCCGGTGCCCGCGCCGGATGGGTGTGTGGCGGGAATCGGCCGAATCCCCGCGAAGCTGACGCTGGGGTGAGGTTCTTCGCCCATCGGACGGTCAACGCGCCGAATCCGCTTGACCACCTCGACGAGGTCGAGCGTGGATGCGTCCTGCCCCGTCCAACACGGGGCCGCGAACCGTATCCGTGCAGGCCAGACATGGTGAGGAGGTGGACGAGGTGGCTGTGAACACTCCGGTCACGCTCGACGAGGTCGCCTCGTTGTCGGTGGTGCTGGACCCAGGGACGGCTGGGCGGATGCTCGGCCTCGGGCGGACCACCACCTACACGCTCCTACGCCAAGGAGCCTTCCCCGTCCCCGCCCACCGGACCGGAAGAACATGGGTCATCCCCACCGCGGGGGTACTCGCCTATCTCGGGTTGCCGGTGGGCGCCCGTTGTTCCGGATGCGGGTCGCGCGAGAACACCGAGACGAAGGTGAGGTCGTAGATGGCCACGCGTGAAGGATCCACGTTCAAACGGTGCGGGTGCCGCGACGAGACGACCGGCAGGGCGTTGGGGGTGACGTGTCCCCAGCTCAAGCGCAAGGGCGGGGGCTGGAACCCGGCCCATGGGGCGTGGGCGTTCCAGTACGAACTCCCCCGCACCACCGACGGCAAGAGGCGTCAGGCACGCAGGGTCGGGCTGGCCACCCACACCGAGGCCGTCGAAGGACTGGACCAGGTCAAGGCGCTCCTCGCTCTGGCCTCGGGGGATGAGGACATCGAGGTGCAGGTCGCGGACCTGATCCAGGCCGCGCTCGCTAGCCGCCGACCGCTCCCCGATATGGAGGAAGTGCGCAAGCGCATCGGCACCGGGGTGGACGTTCGGGCCGAAGTACCTACCGTTGCCGCGTGGTTGACGGAGTGGTTGGACGGCAAACCCGACCTGGCTCCGGGCACCCGTGCCTCCTACGCCGGGCACATCCGCAAGTACCTCACCCCGTATTTGGGTCGGTTGCGGTTGGACAAGCTCCAGGCCCGCCACGCCGAAGCGATGTTCGCCTCGATCGAGGAGGCCAATACCCGCATCCTGGAGTGCCGCGAATCCGACGACCCCACAGCGCAGGCGTCGGTACGCGGCCAACGGGTCATTTCGCTCTCCACCAAGCACCGCATCCGCGCCACGCTGCGCAGCGCGCTGTCGGACGCGGTCCGGCGTCCGGATCTGCCGGTGACGGTGAACATCGCCTCGCACGTGCGGTTGCCGTCGTGCCCGAGGGTCAAGCCGATGGTGTGGACCCCTGACCGGGTGCGCCGCTGGGAGGCGGACGGGACGGTGCCGGGGGAGGTGATGGTGTGGACCCCGGAGCAGACCCGTACCTTCCTGACGCACGCGCGCAAGTACCGGTGGCTGTATGCGATGTTCCACCTCATCGCCGCCAAAGGCCTGCGGCGAGGGGAAGCTGTGGGGTTGCCGTGGTCCAACACCCGGTTGACGGACGGGCAGATCGACATCCGCGTCCAGGTCGTCCAGCTCGCGTGGGAGACGGTGACGACGACACCGAAGAGCGCGGCGGGCCAGCGCACCATCACCCTCGACTCAGACACGATCAAAGCGCTGCGCGCTTGGCGGCGCTTGCAGTTGGAGGCCAAACTCCAGGCCGGGAAGAACTGGGAGGACACAGGGCTGGCGTTCACCCGCGACGATGGTTCGGGGTGGCACCCGGCGCAGGTCAGTGACTGGTTCTTGAGGATCTCCCGCGCTGCGGGGCTGCCGCCGATCACGCTGCACGGGCTCCGCCACGGGGCCGCCTCGCTCGCCCTGGCTGCGGGGACGGACGTGAAGGTGGTCTCCACCGAGTTGGGCCACGCCACCACTCACTTCACCCAGGACACCTACCAGACAGTGTTCCCGGATGTAGCGAAAGCAGCGGCCGAAGCGACGGCGTCACTGCTGCGGGGTGGGCCGGTTCCGGTGAGGACGCCGATGTCGTAGCCGGACCGGCGAGCACACCAGGAGCGAAACGTCGCCTCCGACCCCGGGCCACGCGGGAGGTTCACCCGTGTTGGCCTGGGGTTTCCTCGTTCCCGAGATCGTCATCCCATCGGATCAAAGGTCTGCTGGGGCGGGTCACTCCTCAGACAGCGCCTCTTGCCAGCGTTGCAGGATCTTCTTAGTGCGCTGTGTGTCGGGGTGGTCGGAGCCCAGCACCCGGAACTGGTCGCGCAGCAGGGCAGTGAAAAGCTCAACGGCCTTGATGGCATCACCAGACTCATGGGTCCACACGGCTAGGTTGGATCGTGTGGTCAGGGTGTCTGGGTGGTCGGGCCCGAGGACGCGCAGATGGTCGTTGAGCAGTTCTTGAAAGGCCACGGTGGCTCCGGCCGCGTCTCCGGCCTCGCCCCGCCAGTCGGCGAGGTTGTTGCGTGTGATGAGGGTGTCTGGGTGGTCGGGCCCCAGGACCCGCAGCTGGCCACTGAGTAGAGCTTCGTAGGCTTGGGCGGCGCCGGCCGGATCCCCGACTTCGCCTCGCCAAAGGGCGACGCCGTTGCGGGCGTTGAAGGTGTCTGGGTGGTCGGGCCCCAGGATGCGTTCCAGATCTGGGATGAGCGCTTCGAGTAGTGCGATGGCCTTGTCCCGTTCACCGGATTCATAGCTCCAGCCAGCGAGGTTGGTGCGGGTGGCGAGGGTGTCGGGGTGGTCGGGGCCCAGGATACGCATGCGCTCGTTGAGGAGTTCTTGAAAGGCCGAAGCGGCTTCGGCGTGATCCCCAGCTTGGCCGCGGAGGTGAGCGAGATTATTGAGGGTAGTCAGAGTATTGGGGTGGTCGGGGCCCAGGACCCGTTGTTGGTCGCTGAGCAGGTCCTGAAGGGCTTGAGCGGCTGCAGCCACATCCCCAGCCTGGCCCTGTAGGTGGGCGATGCTATGTCGGTCGGTCAGGGTGTCGGGGTGGTCGGGGCCCAGGACCCGTTGTTGGTCGCTGAGCAGGTCCTGAAGGGCTTGAGCGGCTGCAGCCACATCCCCAGCCTGGCCACGCCAGTGGGCGAGGTTGTGTCGGGCTTTGAGGGTGTCGGGGTGGTTGGGGCCCAGGGTACGTAGGAGGTCGTTGAGCAGGTCATCGTAGCCTTGGACGGCTGTCGTTGGGTCTTCGGTTTGGCCGCGCAGGTGGGCGAGGTGGTGTCGGGCTTTGAGGGTGTCGGGGTGGTTGGGGCCCAGGGTACGCAGGAGGTCATTGAGCACTTCCTGAAGGGCGTCGGCTGCTGCCGCCGGATTCCCCCCGAGCCCTAGGAAGAAGGCGAGGTTGTGTCGGGCGGCGAGCGTTTCGCGGTGGTTGGGGCCAAGGGTGCGCAGCAGGTCGTTGAGCAGGTTCTGGAGGTCGTGGACTGCGCCAGTGAGATCCCCTGCGAGCCCCCGGCTGTGGGCGAGTCTGTGCCTTGCAGCCAGGGTGAGGCGGTTGCGGTCTCCCAGCCGCTGATCAGCGGTGAAGGTCATGTATTGCCAGTGGGCTACGGCTTCGCTGATCCGACCGGTTTCAATCAAGCTCTCACCTGCACAGAAGAGCAGCATGATGCCGTTTGTCCGCAGGAGCCCCTTCGATTTCCATAGCCAGTCCTCACTGCTGCGCCCACTCACTGCGTGGTGGCTGCGCAGCGCAGTCGTGTTGTCGCGGAGGTGCTGGGCCAGGGTCGTATCGTGCCCCACCTCGGTCCACACTGTCAGGAGCGCGTTCACGAGGATGAGCACACTGAGTCGAGTGGGGTGAGTCCGTGTGTGCTCCCGGGTGGCGCGCTGCACCAGTTGATGTGCGCCCACGGTGGCGATACTGGGTTCTCGTGAACTGTTGTTGTCAGTCGGCGGCGAGACGGCGGTGCGGGTGACCAGGTTCAATCGGTGGAGGTTGGCGAGGGCAGCGTGGGTTTGCTGCGGAGTCAGTGCCTGAACGGAAGCGGTGCCGGAGAGCTTCAAGGCGCCTGAGAGCCTTTTCAGGAATCCTGGCTTGCGACCGGTAGGTGGGTCAGAGGCCTCCGGCGCAGAAGGGGTTTGTTCCTTGGGGCGACGGAAAGCTAGGTACGACAGCACCGGTGGGGAGGTGAGTACGCTCTCTGGGATCCCGGATCCGTCGAGTAAGGCAACAAGTTCCATCAATGGGCGGGCGACACCACGGGGAGCGTAGGTGTCGGCTTGGTCCAGGGACAACTCCCAGGTGGTAGCCAGCGGAGTGGGGGTCTCCCAGTCGGGAAACACCTCGTGGAGCGTCCGCCTTCGGTCGCGGAACAACTCCAGATAGTCAGCGCATCCCATGCTCCGCTCGGCGATGTAGGTGACGGCTTGCCCCAGCGCGAGAGGGAGGTATCCCAGGTCGTGGGCGAGTGTGTCCAGATCGTCAGGGGTGTGGGGGATTCCGGCCCAGTCCAGGGCATGGGTGAGGAAGTCGCGGGCTTCGTTGGGCGTGTAGACGTCCACGTCGAGTAAGTGGCGTCCCTGGGTGGCCAGGGAGCGGTCGCGCCTTCGGGTAGTGACCAAGACGCGGCCGCAGGGTTGGTCGTGTGGGGGCCACAGGTCGCGCACGGTGGCGGGGTCGACCAGGTCGTCCCATACCACCAGCCACCGCCGTTTCTGGTTCTTGTTGGGATTCTGAAGCCAGGCCAGGAATGCGGCTGCGGCGTCTACAGGGTCTTCAGGGACGGTCTCGAACATCTGTCGGGCGGCCTGGGCGTAGGCAGAGGTGATGCGTTCGCGCGTGGCGGCGTTGGCCCAGACCAGCACGTCCAAGCGTTTGTCAGGATCGGCGATGTCGCGCAGGGTGCGGGCGTGGCGGGCGGCGAGCTGGGTTTTGCCGACGCCGCCCGTACCGGACAGGACTTGGCGCAGGACGACGGTGCCGAAGCTGTTCAGTGCCTCGTCTAGTTGGTCGGTGATGGCCCGGTGCTGGTAGTGCGCTGCTTGTTCCGGGATTGAGCCGATTTGCACGGGCCAGTCCACTTCGTGGGCTGGTAGGTAGTTGTGTTGTTCGTTGATGAACGTCCCGGGGAAGGTGCTGCCCCGGAAGTCGTTGTGGCTTCCGTCGTAGGACTCGCTCATCGGTGAGCCTCTCCCCCTGCGTCGGGTTTGGAAGAGTGGTCGTGTTGTTCGTTGATGAACGTCCCGGGGAAGGTGCTGCCCCGGAAGTCGTTGTGGCTTCCCCGGTAGGAGGGCTTCTCAACGCGCACGCTGCGTCCCTGGACGATAGTGCTGTCTCCAGAGACGTCGCCGTTGATCTTGTTGACCGTGTCTGCCTTGTCTTCCTTGCTGGAAGAGGGGGCGGTGGAAGGGGTTGAGGACAGGGCCCAGGCGATCGCGGTGACGATCAGTCCTAGGGCCGTGGTGATGCCAGCCGCCCAGGAGGCCGCCTCCCACCCCTGTCGTGTTGTGGGGCCACCGCCGAACCACAGCCCGCCTGCCAGCGCGGCCATGATCGCGACAGCCGTGACTCCTGCGCAAACCCAACTTGTCTTGGCCATAGGTCTGATTGTGGCGCGCAAATCCCGAGAGGGTTAGGGGTTTCGGGTGTATCGGCCATATCCGGCCGTGGGGGTAGAAGGGGGTGCGAGCTTGGGAACGTGAGGGTGTGGGCGCGCTGTGGGGGATGGCGGACGGGGGTGGGCTGCGGCCCCCTTGGGGGCGTGTGGTGGCGCTGTGGGGCGCTGGCGGGCGGACGCGGGGCAGCGCTGCCAGGGTCACGGGATGGCAAAATGCTCCGCGAGGTGCTCGCCCACCTGTACGGGACCTTGCACTGGGGAGCACACGAGGAGCAAAATCTGCCCCCAGACGAGGTCCGACACCTCGTCTGTTCGACTCGTGCGCCCCGTCTGACCTGGGATTTTGTGGCGCACCCGGCAGGATTCGAACCTGCGACCCCCGGATTAGAAGTCCGGTTAATGCGTGCCGCCACGTGTCGCTTCGTACCGTTTCATGTCACCCCATCCGATCCGCCGTGCCGTCTGTGACCATGTGGTGTCGTCCCGTGTCGTGTCAGTACGGAACTGAAGAGCACAAACGGAGCACACACGACCGGTTGGCGGCGTCCGATGGCACCTCGCGAGGTGCCATCGACTCGACCGGGCCTCTCTGTTCGAGCGGCGTTTCCTCTGTCGCTTCTTGATGCTGTCGCGTGGGACTGCAGGCCACTGTGCCGCGCGGTATCGGAGATGGCTGCAGGATCGGTCCGGAGTGGCTGATGCCCTTCTGAGCTGGAATTTTGCGGTGCATCGGGAGGAGGTGACCCTGTGTGACTCGCCGAGAAGGTCAAGCGTTTGATGGGTAACGATTTTGTTATAGGGAATCTGGTTGAGGGAGAGTTTAACGCCATGTCAGCGCGCGGATGAGTGGTACTCAGTCCCGCCTGGTGGTGTGGAGCGGAGACCCTTGGGGCTTGTGTGCTCGATAGGGCCACAGATAACTTCCTGTCCGATTCGGCACATCCACGGCCGTGGCAGCATCGGCCACTCGACCCCCGGACTGGCATCCCCCATGCGTCGCTCCCTGACCCGTGCGACAGCGGTCACCACCGCTGCGGCACTGGCCCTGTCCTTGCTCGTTCCCACCACTGCATTCGCGGATGAGGACGAGCCTGTCCTCACGGAGGAAGCCCAGGCCGAACAGGCCGCCCTCGAATTGGCTGCTGAGACCGGAGAGTCCGTACCGGTCGAGGAGTTGTTGGAGGAACGACGAGACGTCGTGGCCAACCCGGACGGCACCTTCACCGCGACCGAGTACGTCCAGCCGGTCCGGGTGCGGCAGGACGGAGCCTGGGTCGACACTGACTCCACCCTCCAGGAGCGATCCGACGGCAGGTTGAACCCGGTGGCCTCGACCATCGGTCTGTCGTTGTCCAATGGCGGTGACGGGCCGTTGGCTACGTTGACCCGAGCGGGCAGGCACCTCGAACTCGGCTGGCCAGCCCCCCTTCCCGAACCCACGGTGGAAGGTGACACCGCGACCTACGCGCAGGTCCTTCCCGGTGTCGACCTGGTCGTCAGGGCTGATGTGGACGGCTTCTCCCAGGTACTCGTGGTGGAGGACGCTGAAGCCGCCGCCCAGCCAGAGATCGCTGAGTTGCAGATGGCGCTGTCCGTCGATGGTCTCCAGGTCCACACCACGGGACAGGGCGGAATCGAAGCGACGGACGCAACGGCTGGCGGCACCGTCTTCGAAGCCCCCACACCGCTGATGTGGGATTCGGGGGACCCGGACGGTGGCGAGGAACTGTCCACCATGTCGGCCGAGGCCGTCGGGCAGGAGTTCGACCTCACCGAGGGGCCGCTGGAGTCGTCCAAGGTCGTGGAGATCGGCGTCACGGCCGATGAGGACTCCTTGAACCTGGTGCCGGACGAAACCCTTCTTCAGGCTTCGGACACCAACTACCCGGTCTACATCGACCCGGTGTGGAAGACCTCCAGCACCTCCGCCTGGGCGATGGTCTCCAGCGGGTACCGGTCTACGTCCTACTGGAAGTTTTCAGGGGTCGACAACGAGGGCGCCGGACGTTGCCCCCAACTGGCGGGCGACCCCTACTACTGCCATAACGTCGGTATCAAGCGCCTTTTCTACCGCATTCCCACCAGCATCTACGACGACAAGCAGATCCTGTCGGCCGAGTTCGCCGTCACCCTGCGCCACGTCTACGACTCCACACCCAGGGCCGCGAGACTGTACCGGACTGGCGCCATCTCCTCGTCCACGACCTGGGACGACCAGCCCTCCTGGACCCAGTCCCTGGACACCCAGAGCCCTACCACACCCGCGGGCAGCTGCACGTCCACCAACCAGAACGTGCGCTTCGACGCCAGCTCCGCAGTCGAGTGGGCGGCCTCCGGCGGCCACGCCACCACGACCTTCGGCCTGCGCTCGGTTAACGAGGACAGCTACGCCCACTGGAAGCGCTTCTGCGATAACGCCCAGCTCGAAGTCAACTACAACACGATCCCTGACCAGCCCCGTCAGACGGATCTGCAGTTGGAGCCGGGCGGTGCGTGTGTCTACGGCACCCAGCGCCCCTACGTCGATGAGCCGCCCCGGGTGTCGGCCTACCTGCGTGACCCCGACCACAGCACCAGCGCCACGGAGCAGGTGCGCGCTCAGTTCCGCCTCTTTTGGACCGACGCCGCCGGGCAGGAGCAGGAGCGCACGTTCACGACGTCCTACAAGGCCGCGGACTCCCGCTTCTACTACCAGGTCCCCGACGACATCCCGGAGAACGCCGTGCTGGGATGGATCGTCCGGGCGCATGACGGGCATGCCTGGGGGGAATGGAGTTGGGTCGGGGAACAGACGCGCTGTGAGTTCGTCTATGACTCGACGGCTCCCGAAGAGCCCGCCGTCACCTCCTGGGAGTACCCCGACAACGACGTCTGGCAGAACGGTGCCGGTTACGTCGGCTACTTCACGTTCGATTCGACCTCCGAGGACGTCGACCACTTCCGCTACGGGTTCAATGAGAACCCCTCCGAGAACAATGTGGCTCCGGCCTACACCTCCTCCTCAGGAGGATCCACCTCGTTCATCGCCTTCACCCCGGAACGGACGGGGCCGTTCAACCTGACCGTTGAGGCCGTCGACCGTGCGGGCAAGGTCAGTGTCCGCGCCAACCACCTGTTCCTGGTCGCACCGGGCGATCCCGCGCTTCCGCACTACCCGTTGGACGAAGCCGCCGGAGCGCAGAGTGCGGCCAGTGCCGGGGACGACAACGGGGTGTACACCGCTACAGCTGGCACCGGTGTCACCTTCGGTGAGGAAGGACCGCAGGGCACCGGCCTGTCCGCCGCGCACTTCGACGGCGGTGACGGTTCCTACCTGGAGCCCGGGGTGGAGCGTCCCGGCCACCCGTACGAGAACTACACGTGGTCGGCCTGGGTGCGCCTGGACGACCTGACCACGGATCAGACCGTGGTCAGCCTCGGCGCGGACGGCGGCACCTTCCGTCGCCTCGCCTACCGGGCCGACACCGGATCCTGGCGCCTGTCGAACTGGACCGATAGCTCCGGAACGATCCAGCCCGTCGAGAACTACGTCGAAGCTCCGCACGAGGCCGCAGCAGGTGAATGGGTGCACGTCACCGCCGTAGGCAAGGTTCTCGAAGAGACCATGCTGATCTACATCAACGGGCGCCTGGCCAGCACCGAACCGACCAGCCTGTACGCCGCGGCCCCGGAGCACGGAACCACCGCCCTCGCCGAGGAGGAACCCACCTGGGAGGCCCCTCAAGGGTTCTGGCAGATCGGACGCAGCGAAACCGGCGGGACCTACACCGACCACCTTAACGGCGGACTCTCCGACGTGCGTATCTTCCGCCGCATGGTTCTCCCGCACGAGGTCCCCACGATCTACGACCCCACAGCGGACAGGCTCGCCTACTGGAACTTCACCGACGAGGTCGACGGAGCCAGCCCCGAATACGCGGACGGCCCGGACATGACCCTCAACGGTGGTGCCGCGATCTTCCGCGGTGATCCCTTCGGAGAACCGGCGCTCGTCGGAGACGGACACCTCACTCTGGACGGCCAGGGCCACACCGCCACCGCGCAGGGCGTCGCGGGAACCGATGGCAGCTTCACCCTGAGCATGCGGGCCCGCCTGGCCTCCCCCGCCCCCACACAGGACATGACGGTCCTGTCCCAGGCCGGACAGGCGCAAAGCTCCTTCAACGTGCGCTACTCCGCGCAGGCCAACCGGTGGGAACTGCTGCTGGCCAACACCGACACCACGGCCACCACGACGACCAGCGTGGTCAACGACCTGTTCATCCCCAGCTCGGAACAGAGCGGCGACCACCTGGCCGTGGTCTACGACGCCTTCCGCCGAGAGGTGCGCTTCTACGTCAACGGCCAACTTTCCCAGACCTCCACCGTCCAGCACTCCGCCGCATGGGCCTCCACGGGGCCGCTCAGTGTCGGCAGGGCCCTGACCGACGGTGCATGGGGTTCCTCCTTCTCCGGATCCGTCGACGATGTGCGCGTCTACCGCGGAGCGGCCGATGCCACCCTCATCACCCGCCTGGGCTCATTGACCGAGCAACCCGACCTGTGACCCTCTGGCGGGAGCGACCTCACTGCTTGCTCCCTCCACCCCCACCCAGCACCACCCCTCCACGAGGAGTCCCCCATGTCCCCCCGCCAATGGTCCTGGCGCAAGTTCAAGTGGGCGTTCCTGTCCGTCACCGCCACCGTCCTGGTCTTTGCGTTGGTGGCCACCCTCATGGGTGTCGTCCCGGGAATCCCCGCCTGGTGGCGTGATGACGCACCCGACCTCCAGGACATGGGTGACCCGGTCGAAGGAGTCGCCCAGGAGGTAATGCCCGCCGAGCCCGGGGCGGAGGAGGACGCGGCGGTCACCGAACCGGCACAGGTCGACTGGCCGTCCGCCGACACCCAGACCGTTCCGGTCACCGCACAGGGCGATGACCCTCGGCCGGTCGAGGTGGGTGGCCTCGAGGTCTGGGTCACCTCTGCCTCGGATGCGACCGGAGAGGTCCAGGTCGACCTGTTGGACCAGCAGGCCGCCCAGGACAACAGTGTGCGCGGACTCCTGATGCGGGTCTCCGCGGTCGAGGGGGGAACCGACCCGGACCAGGTCGAGTTGACCGTCGACTACAGCTCAATCCAGGACGCCTACGGCGGCAACTACGGATCGCGGCTGCGCCTGGTGGATCTCGGCGATGACGCTCAGGATCTGGCCTCGGTCAACGACACCGACGCCCGGACGGTCACCGCCACCATCACCCCCGGCACCGACTCCACCGCCGACGACCGGAGGGCCCCGACCGCGAGTCTGCCGTCGGAGCCCTCCGGGCCCGCAGCAACCCTGTTGGCCCTGGAAGCCGACCCCTTCTCCTGGGAAGGCGACTTCACCGCCACCGAGCTGTCCCCTTCCGCCGAGTGGAACGTCGACCTTTCCTCCGGCGCGTTCACCTGGGACTACGGCCTGACCGTTCCACCGGTACCGGGTGGTTTGGAACCGAAGGTCTCCCTGTCCTACTCCTCACAGACGGTGGACGGGCGCACCGCGGCCACGAACAACCAGGGTTCATGGATCGGTGAGGGGTTCACCTACGAGGGCGGCTACATCGAACGCCGCTACGCCACCTGCGAGGACGACGGCGAAGCGGACCAGACCTACGACCAGTGCTGGGCCACCGACAACGCCACCCTCATGCTCAACGGGCAGTCCACCGAACTGATTCGCGACGACAGCACCGGTGAGTGGAAGCCCCGTAACGACGACGGGGCACGCATCGAACACCTGACCGGAGCCACCAACGGCGACGACGACGGCGAGTACTGGCGAGTGACCACCGTCGACGGTATCCAGTACACCTTCGGTCTCAACCGACTTCCCGGGTGGGCTTCGGGGGACCCGGTCACCGACTCGGTGTGGACGGTGCCCGTCTTCGGCAACGACAGCGGCGAGCCCTGCCACAACGCTGACTTCGCCGAAGCATGGTGTCAGCAGGCCTGGCGCTGGAACCTCGACCACATCGAGGACACCCGCGGCAACATCGCCACCTTCCACTACGACACGGAGACCAACCACTACGCCCTCAACGGCGATCTCGACACCGCGGGCACCGAGTACGTGCGAGGCGGCCACCTCACCCGCATCGACTACGGTCTGCGCGAAGGCCAGGCCTACACTCACCAGGCCCCGGCCCAGGTCGTCTTCACCACGGCCGAGCGCTGCCTGACCACCGAGACCTTCGCCTGCGACCCCGCTGACCTGAACGAGGACAACGCCAACCACTGGCCGGACATCCCCTATGACCTGCACTGCGCCGAAGGCGAGGAGTGCACGCTCACCCAGACCTCGCCGTCCTTTTGGACCCAAAGGCGCCTGAGCGGCATTCACACCCAGATCCTCACCGACAACGGCTACTCCAAGGTCGACTCCTGGGAACTGGCACACCTGTTCACCGACAACGGTGACGGATCCAAGACCCTGTGGCTGTCCGAACTCACCCGGACCGGCCATGTCGGAGGCACCCAATCCCTGCCCCCAGTGCGGTTCAACGGCATTCAGCTGCCCAATCGCATTCGGGAGACCGGGGACCAGATCTCCGCCCTGAACCGGTTCCGCCTTTCCGAGATCTACACCGAGACCGGCGGCAAGATCACCGTCAACTACTCCGGCAGCCAGTGCACCCCGCAGAACCTGCCCGAACCGGGGACGAGCACCGACCGCTGCTACCCGGTGATCTGGAACCCTCCGGGCTTTGAGGACCCGGTCACGGACTGGTTCCACAAGTACGTCGTCAGCGAGCTGATCCTCACCGACCGCACCGGCGGTTCCGACGAGCAGTTCACACGCTATGACTACGTCGGCGACACCGCCTGGCGTCACGCCGAAGCTGATGGCATCACCCCCGAGGAGTACCTGACCTGGAGCCAGTGGCGCGGCTATGAGACCGTGCGCGTCAGCAGCGGCGACGGTCAGGACATGCCGGTGCTGACCGAGCACACCTTCCTGCGGGGGATGCACGGCGACAAGGACCCCGCCGGAGGCACCCGCAGCGTCTCGGTCACCGACTCCACCGGAGGCGAGCAGACCGACCGCGACGAGTTCGCCGGAACCACGCTGGAGACCGCCACCTACGACGGCGAACAGCTGGTGAGCCGGACCATCAACGAACCCTGGCGCCACCGCACCGCCACCCAGACCGAGGACTGGGGGACACGGCACGCGACCATCGTCGCAGCCGGGACCCAACGCAGCCTGGTCGAACTCTCCTCGGGCGGCACACGCGAGAGCCGCACCGCCAACACCTACGACACGACCACCGGTCGCCTCCTACAGGTCGATGAGAGCGGGGACCTGGCGGTCGACGGTGACGAGCGGTGCAGGACGTACACCTACGCCGACAACACCACACGGCACATGCTGAACCATCCGGTGCGGGACCTGTTGCTCGCGGGATCGTGTGACGCCGCGACCGAGTCGGCCGACACCGTCCTGACCGACATGCGCAGCTTCTACGACGGTGGGAGCTTCGGTGAAGCACCCACCCAGGGCGACGTCACACGCACCGAGCAGGTCTCCGACTTCGTGGACGGATCCCCCGTCTACTCCCTGATCGAGGCCTCCACCTACGACGACTACGGCCGCATCACCCAGGTGAGGCGCCCCGGTGACGTCGTGTCCCAGCGCGTCACACGCACCGACGAACACGGCCTGCCCGTGCACTACCAGGTCGAGAACGCCCTCGGCCACACCATCGACGTGCGCTACGACCCGCACCGGGGCAACCACCTGTGGGAACAGGACGCCAACGGACGCAAGATCGAAGCCGACTTCGACCCGCTGGGCCGACGCACCGCCATCTGGAACCCCGACCGTGACCGCGCCAACGGACAGTCACCCAGCATGCGCTTCGAGTACCTCTTCACCGAGGACGCACCCGTGGCGGTCAAGGGTGAGGAACTCAGGAACGACGGCGGCTACGACACCTCCTACACCCTCTACGACGGGTTCCTCAGGCAGCGTCAGATCCAAAAGCCGGGCCCCGACGGCGGCCGACTGGTCACCGACGCCCTCTACAACGCCATCGGCCAGACCCGGCTGGAGAACGAGTCCTACTACGCCTTGGGCGCTCCCTCCCCCGACGTGCTCGATGTCAGCAACGGTGACGTCAACGGCCAGACCCGCTACGTCTACGACGGTGCGGGCCGGGTCACCGACGAGATCCGCCAGGTCGCGGGCGACGAGGCCTGGCGCACCACCTACACCTACGGGGGCGACCGGGTCCTGACCACACCACCCGACGGCGGCACACCCCAGACCGTGGTCAGCGATGTCCGCGACAACGTCGTGGAGAGGATCCAACACACCCCCGAAGGCGAAGAGGACCTCGTCACCCGCTACGACTACACCCTGCGCAACGAGTTGTCCTCGGTCGTCTCACCGACCGGTGCCCGCTGGAGCAACGCCTACGACTACCGCGGCAATCTCCTCTCCCAGGTGGACCCGGACTCGGGCGAGGTCACCATGGAGTACGACCAGCGCGGCCTGCTCACCTCCACGGTGGACGCCCGGGGCGTACGCCTGACCCGCACCTACGACGACCTGGAGCGCCAGATCTCCCTGATCGAGGGGGACGCCGCGACGGGCACCCCCTTGGTGAGCTGGCAGTATGACACCCGCCTGCTGGGTCACCTGTTTATGGAGACGCGCCACCACGACGGGCGCGACTACCGCACGGCGGTCACCGAACGCGACTCCATGTACCGGCCCACCCGGACCGTAGTCGGCATCCCCGACGGGCACGGTGACCTGTCGGGCAACTACACCTTCACCACCTCCTACAACACGGATGGCACCGTAAAGGAACGGGGCTATCCGGCTGTCGCGGACTTGCAAGCCGAATCGGTGGAAACCACCTACGACGAGCTGCGCCGCCCCATCACGTTGGCCGGGGAGGACACCTACGTCACCCGGACCGACTATGCCCAGACCGGCGAACTGCTCCAGGTCGAGCTCACCACAGGCGAGGGTCCGACCTCGTGGCTCACCTACACACACGAGAAGGGCACCCAACGCCTCCTCACCGCGAGGGTCGACCGCCAGGGCCAGGATTCCCTCTCCGACTACCGGTACAACTATGACGACGCCGGCAACATCCAGAGCCTGGCCAACGTCCCTGCCAACACGGCTCCCGAGGTCCAGTGCTACACCTACGACGGCCTCAACCGCCTGGTCGACGTATGGACCACCGCGAGCACCGACCACGCCTCCTGCTCGACACAACCCTCACCCACCCAGGTCGGGGGCCCGGTACCGTACTGGACCTCCTACACCTACGACGCCGCGGGCAACCGCCTGCAGGAGGTCAACCACGCCCTCGGCCAGACCCCGGGCACGGACACGGTCCGCGACTACACCTACCCGACGGTGGAAGACGGCCGACCACACACGCTCACCGGTGTCACGGAGTCCGCACCCGACGGGGACACCCTCTACACCTATGACTACGACGAGGCCGGAAACACCACCCGCCGTGTCGAAGCAGCGGACGAGTACACCTTCAGCTGGGACGCCCAGGGGAGCCTGTCGAGCGCACAGAGCCCCGCAGGGGAGACCTCGTTCGTCTACTCGCCCCAGAACAGCAAGCTGATCAAGGACACGCCGGACCAGAGCACCCTGTACCTGCCGGGTATGGAGGTCCGCCAGAACACCGTCACCGGTGAACTCCAGGCGGCCCGTTACTACGACCACGGCGGAACCACGGTCGCCATGCGCAAGGCGGACGGGCTCACCTTCTTCGGAGCCGACCACCACGGCACCGCCGACGTGGCCATCAACGCCGCTGACGCCCAGAACTGGATCCGCAGGTTCACACCGTTCGGTTCCACACGCGGGGATCAGCAGCCGTGGCCCGACGACAAGGGATTCCTCGGCAAAACCGTTGATGAGAACCTGGGGATCATCCACGTCGGAGCCCGGGAGTACGACCCGGTTACGGGACGGTTCCTGTCTGACGACCCCGTCATGGACTTCGAGGACTCCCAACAGATCAACGGGTACGCCTACGCCAACAACACCCCCGTGGCCGCATCCGACCCGAGCGGACTGATGCTCGCAGGATGCCACTGCAGTTCGGGAACGGTACCCAGTGGTGGTGGGCCGGGATCGGCGAACTCCGGAGGAGGCTCAGGTTCCGGTGGAAGTTCTTATGGCTCCAGCCCGACGTCGATCGTCGGCAACCAGGGCGGCGCTGCGGTTGGGAACATCAGCAGCATCAGCGAATACCGGATGACGGCCGAACAGTACAGCGAGTTCCTCACATACTTCGAGCAGACGGATTCGGGTATTGTCCTGGAGGCCGAGACCTTCTCTGGTATGAGCGAGTATCAGGCGGGCGATTATCTAGCGCTGATGCACGCGGAAGACACTGGTCGCATGCCTGCCCAGGACAGGATTGACCTCATCATTCTCACTGAACTCGTCATGTTCGCGTCTGGGATTGACATCAATTCTTCTGAGTTCCAAGCAGGATATGACGCGCACTTCTATTTGCGTGAGGCCAGCCAGTCAGGGGCAATTCCGTTTGGTGGGATGAATGCTGCTGCCGGTGCTGCGGGCGCCAGGGCGAGCGGCCTGGTGCGAGGTGCGGGATGCCGCAACAGTTTCTTCGAAGGCACTCACGTTCTCCTGGCTGATGGGACGTACAAGCCCATCGAGGACGTGGAGATCGGCGATGAGGTACTCGCGACTGACCCTGAGAGTGGCGAACAAGGCCCAAGACCTGTCGTTGCCACGATCATTGGTGAGGGGGTCAAAGAGTTTGTTAAGATTTCCGTGGATCCGCTGACCGAGCATGAGCGATTTCCTGAGGTTTCAGATATCCCTAGCGGGCAACCCGGCCCTACTGTCGTCGGGGTGGACGTCCTTGCTACTGAAGGACATCCGTTCTGGGTTCCAGATGCGCAACAGTGGGTGGATGCTGCCGATCTCACTCCTGGGATGTGGCTCCAAACGTCGTCTGGATCCTGGATTCAAATTTCGGCAGTTCAATCGTGGGTAGAAACCGCAACGGTCTTCAATCTGACTGTTGAAGGAACTCACACTTACTTTGTTCAGGCTGGAGAATCCGATCTACTCAATCACAACTGCTCAAGAAATCAGGGAATCTATGAGTTTCAAGATCTTCGGAGTCCAGGGTCGACTTATGTCGGAAAGACAAACAATTTCAGTCGTCGACTCGGGGAGCACGTCAATGATGGTAGAATTGCCCGACGAGAAGATGCTACGTGCACACATGTGTGCGGAGGTGATGACCAGCTGCTCATCAGAGAGCATCAGAGAATCAGTGAACTAATGAGCCAAGGGGTTCCACTGTCGAATCGAATAAATTCGCCGGGGAGAAGGCTCTCTCAAACGGTTGGCGAGCAGTTGAGACTCTTCTAGGGGTATTGTGAAATTCTGGCATGTGATTGACTCGAATGATATTCGAGACGCGAAAGATGTCGAGGTTGCATTGCTGGGGGTGAAAAGTAGACTAATGCGGCTCGATGTTGAAGAGGTGAGGAGGTTTCATGTGGAGCTTCGTTCTCAGATATCGAGTCTTGACCTGGAAAGCCTAAGGTGTATTGACGTGGAAATTCCTCGCGTTGGTCGTTTTCCGCAAACCGAGGACGGGTTCTTGTATGCGAGGTGTGCCTGTATTTTGTCCGGTCGGCGAAGCTATGAAGCCGTACTTCGCGATGCATCTCAATTCTCCAAGTATGTCAAGCCAGGTGTGCATTCATCGGAGGGTCTTCTTTACCTGGCTCGTGAGGTGCATGAGGAGAAGACTGGGCGGGATATCTACTCTGAGTAGAGTTTTCTGAAGAGTAGTGTTTCGATGCCTGGCGGAACAGAGATCTCGCAGCCTGGACTGTTCACTCGGAGGTCTCTCTGCGCTGGCCCGTGATTCCACACCCGGCGCGTAGACGTGGAGGTTATCGGAGGCTGCCCTCGCACACTGTCCCGTACCGGGTTCCGTGGAAATGGTGGTGTGCGCCGGGATCGCCTCTCGTCACTCTTGCACTGTGCTGAACAGGGGTATTTGTGCCGCTGTTCTCTCTGAGGCGCGCAGGCTGGTGGTGTGACAGATCCTCTGTGACTCCAACCCGGCTGTGAGGAAGCTCAGGAGGCCACGTTGGTCGTAGGAGATTTGGTCTACGTGGCTCTGCCAGAGGGTCGCTTTGGCTGAGACGTTACCGAAGACTTGATCCGGCCTGGCCGGATTCGATTCTGCGGCCTGCGTGTGAGGTCGGTCTGTCGGAGGGGTGGTGTTGGATGTTGAGCGTGGTTGAGTTCCAAGGGTGGTTTTCAGCGACACGCCGGGGTTGTCTACACTACCGGAGGGCTGCTGAAAAATCTGGCTCGGATCGATGAGTCGTACGTGCTGCGGCCAGGGACTTTACCGTCTTCATCGTCCCTGGGAGGGGTAGCAACCCCAACGGCACGAGGCGACGTGAACGACGACGGGACGGCCTTCATCGCCCCTGGGAGGGGTAGCAACAGCAGACGGGATAGCCGGGCGGCGACACGGTCGCGCGCCTTCATCGCCCCTGCGAGGGGTAGAAACGCGGCTGGGAACGCGCCACGTTCGACGTGGGTGGACGCCTTCATCACCCCTGTGAGGGGTAGAAACTTGAAACGCTCCCGAGCGCGAGTGATGCCCTCAGTCGCCTTCATCGCCCCTGCGAGGGGTAGCAACCTGGTCCCCGAGCATGCGCGCCGTGAGCAGGCACAGGTCCTCATCGTCCCTGCGAGGGGTAGCAACCACACCGGGCAGCGCAGGTCCGGGTGAGTGGTGGATGCCTTCATCGCCCCTGCGAGGGGTAGCAACACCACCCCGGGCGCGGCCGGGGCCTCGTACACGGCGCCTTCATCGCCCCTGGGGGTAGCAACACGACGTGGGGGCGTTCTGCGCCACCCACTCCAGCGGCCTTCATCGCCCTGCGAGGGGTAGCAATAGCCGGTCGTGATAGTCGTGTCCGTGTTCGTGCCATGCCTTCCGTACCCCTCTTCTAGGTTCTCCTGCAAGAAATACGCCAAAATAGGGCATTTTGGATAATGTGCCTGGCTTATATCAGATTCGTGATTGTCGTGTGTGGTGTTTGGAGTCATTGGCCTGATGCGGTCACTTCGCTGGCTCAGTCTCCTTCTTGTCGTTGGTGCTCTCTAACGTGATTGCTCGATTCCCCAACGAGTACGAGGAGGTGACCCTTGCGTCTGCGATTGACAGTCCGCACTAATGCGAAGTCTCTGAACTGGGAGAACGTGCTGCGCCCGGGTCGCGGCCTGATCTATGACCTGCTCGCCCGAGGAGCGCCGCAACTCGGAGAACGGCTCCACGAACACGGGTGGGGCCAGACCGGTATGACGCCGTTCGGTCACAGCGCCCCGGTGTTCCCCTCCGCGCGCCGCCATCGCGGCACCTACGCAGTGGGCGGGATTGGTGCGCTGGAGATCGGCAGCCCGCTGCCGGAAGTCGTTGAGGGACTGGCCAAGGGCTTGGCTGGCCAGTCAGTGTTGGACTGGGGAGGCACGGCCTTCCGCGTGGAGACCGTCGATGTCCTCCCACCTCCAGACTTCGTATCGGGAGCAGCATTGCTGAGGACCTCGACCCCCGTGGTGATGAAGGGGTCGGGCCAGGACGAGCACGGGCAGCGCACGACCCGCCAGGCGTGGGTGCTACCAACCGAGCCGGAGTTCCCTGCCTACTTCGAAGCGAATCTACGCCGCAAAGCCACAACTGTGGGAGCCGATCCCGATGTGACGGTCCAGGCGATCACCTGGGTCGGCCCCAAACGCAGCTTCTGTGTAGGCCAGGGCTACAAACCAGGTGCTGCCGTGGAGGCGGAGCTACGTGGGGCCCCGGAGACGCTGCGCAGCATCTGGAGTTGGGGGCTGGGGCAGGCGAACGCGGCCGGGTTCGGGTGGGTGATCGCATGAGCACCACGACCACCGGGCTCGAAGTGCGGCTCACCGCCCACCCCCTGCAGCGAGTCGGCGCGTTCGCCTTGGCCGTTCTCGCTCACCCCAAGAAGGTCCGTCTACGGCAAGTCGCCCACCCCCAGGAGCTGACCGAGCAGGACCTACGTGCGGCTAACGCGCACATGACCAAGGACCTGGAACGCACGACCTCCATCACTGATGCCAAGGGTCCGCACGGGTTCTGGCTCGGGGCCAGCTACCTGCTGTGGCCCAACTGCCCGATCAACACCACCAACCGCAAATCCCTCCTCGGCGACCAACTGAAGGAGAGACTTCACCAGTGGCGGAACCTCCCCGAGGCCGAACCACAGGTCGAGGCACGGTGCGTGCTGTGCGACCACCCCGCGTGCGGGTTCTACGGCAAGGTCGACATCCCCTTGTTGGAGCGGGCCTCGGACCGCAACACCACCATCCCCTCCCATGAGGGCATGGCGCTGTGCCGGGGTTGCCTGCTGAGCTTCTACGCCCTGCCCTACGGGTGCGCGATCGGCGGAGGCCGCGCCACGGCCCTGCATACCTGGGACGACGACCTGCTCCGGGCGACCACCAAGTTCCAGGTCGACCAGACCCGCCGACACGCCATCACCGGCTCCCCTATCGGGGAGCGCCCCTCCTATGCCCGCCAGCTCGCCGGGCTCGGCCGCCTGCGCGGTTACGACGAGACCGTGACCGATGGGGTGGAGCTGTTGGTGTTCACCAACAGCAATAAGGAGCAGGACCTGGCCGTCCACCACATGGACCAGCCCTTGGCCGAGTGGATCCGTAGCTTGCCCCGCCACGAGCTACGCCTGCTGGGGCGCACGCACCGGTGGGAGAAGGTCCCGGGCCGGTCCATGCTGGCGCGCAACCTCTTCGACCTTCCCGACCGGGTGATCCCCACCGTCTCCCACTTCTTGCGCGAACGCGCGGTGGGAGACGGGCGGATCTTCGCTCACACCCCCCTCCTGGCCACGACATGTTCCTCCTACGCCACGAAGGTGCTGCAGGTGTCCACCACCAACCTGGACCAGATCGACCAGCTCGCCCGACGCATCGCCCACGTCCTCAACACCGAGGACGACAAGAAGCTCAAACAGTTCCTGCAAGCCCGTAAGAAGCTCGCCACCCTGAGGGCCTGGCTGCAGCGCCAATCGGTCGACCGCACGCTGCGCACCACCGAGCCCGATCCGTTCATCACTGAACGCCAGTGGCGGCTGCTGTTCGACTCCGAGGACCAGGTCTTCCTCCACCGCGACCTGCTGTTCATCGGTGTGCTCAACCACCTGCACGAGCTCAAACCCTCCTGGCGCGGCGCCGACCACGACGACGTGACCGACGACGACCTCATCACCAGCGACGACCTGGAAGCGGAGAACGAGTAGATGACCTTCCTCGTGGGCAAGATCGCCCTGGACATCACCGCGGGCGCCCCCAACAACGGGCGCGGCGAGGACAACACGGCCAAGGTCAAGTCGCTGACCACCGGCCGCGGCGAGCGCGTCCCCTACACCTCCGCCCAGGCGTTCCGCCGCTGGCTGCGCGACTCCCTCCCGGCCAACGAGCAGCGCTCGCCCGTCACCAAGGAGGGCAAGGGCAAGAAACAGCAGGCCTACACGGCCGGCCGCCCGGACCTGTACCTGGACGATGACCTGTTCGGGTACATGGTCGCGATCAAGAAGGAGAGCTACCAGCGCGATACCGTCCTGGCCACCGGAACCCTGGTCTCGCTCGCCTCCCGCCGCATCACCACCGACTTCGGCACCATGAGCCGCGGGTTCGAGGCCGGGGCGGACCCGGTCATCCACGAGCACGAGCACTACACCACCGAACTCGCCGGTGATGTGCTCCTGGACCTGCCCAGGGCGGGCACCTTCGAACAAAACGGGGGAGGGCTGCGCCGCGCCCTGGCACCGGCCGCCGCAACCGAAGCGACCCAGGCCGGAGCCGCCGAGCAGCTCCTGCGCGGAATCGACTGCCTGCAGTTGCCGATCGCCGAACGCCGACGCCGGGTCGCGGTGCTGCTGCGCACCCTGGCCAGGGTGCAGGGCGGCGCCAGCCGGGCCCTGCACTACGGCGACCGCGCCCCCTCGTTGATCCTGCTCGCCCCCCTCAAGGGCGGTAACAACCCCTTCACCCGTGTTCTGGGCCTGCGCAACGGCACGGCGGTCTTCGACACCGACGTGTTCGTCGAGGAGAAGGCCGCCTGGGCCGAGGAACTGGACGGCCCGATCCTTCTGGGGTGGGCGCCCGGGTTCCTAGGGGACCAGCGCGAACAGGTGCGCCGCGACCTGGCCGAGGACATCGCCGCGGGCAGCGTGGTGATCGACCACCCCCGCACCGTCATGGACACCCTGGCCAAGGAGATCGAGGCCGGACAGCGCGACGCCTGGTTCGAGGACCCCACCGCATGACCGACGCCCTGGAGATCACCATCACCGCGCCGGTGGCCTCGTTTCGCAACCCCCTCTACTCGGGGGTCCAGGTCACCCTGCCCTGCCCGCCCCCCTCCACCGTGGCCGGTCTGCTCGCGGCGGCGGTGGGCGGGTGGGAGCACCTGCCCACCGACACCCGGGTGGCCATGGCCTTCACCGCTCGCGGCAGGGGGGTGGACCTGGAGACCTACCACCCCTTGGACGCCGACGGCAAGAAAAGGGACGCCACCCCCAAGGACCACGAGTTCCTCGCCGATGTGACCCTCACTTTGTGGGTGCTCGACGACTTGGACGTGTGGGAGAGGGCGGTCCGCCGCCCGGTGTGGCCGCTGCGGCTGGGCCGTAGCCAGGACCTGGCCTCGGCCCGAGCCCGCCGCATCACCGTGGAGGAGGGCCCCGGACACCAAGGCCATGCCCTGCTCCCGGTTGAGGTGTCGACGTCGGGCATGCAGCTGCGCATGCCGCACGCCATCAGCACCGACCGGTCCCGTATCCAGTGGGGCACCTACCGGTACGCCCCCGCGGGAAGCCCCGCCCAGGTCGACACCCGGCTGCGCACCCCCGACGGCCAAGCCGTCGTCCCCCTGACCGGTCTGCACCCCCACACCGCCCACCCGCCGCCGGTGGAGCTACCCCACATCTGGGCCAAAAGCCCCCAGCGTGGTGAAAAGCAGGGGGAGGCGCTGACCACCCACCTGGACGCCACCACCCGAGCCCTGCAGGTGCTGCGCACCCGTATCGGCGCCCTACCCGAAGTGCCGGACCGGTTCTGGGAGTGGGCGCGCCTGGCGTGCTTGTTCCACGACGCCGGCAAGGTCCCCCAGGGGTTTCAGACGATGGTCGGCAACCCCCCACCCGCACACCCCTGGGGTCAGCGGCACGAGATCTACTCGCTCGCCTTCATCGACCACGTCCTGGCCCACCTGCCTGGAGAGGACCGCACCTGGATCGGCCTCGCCGCAGTCACTCACCATCGGCCCCTTGCCGGAGGTGAGGGGTCCATTCGCAGTGAGTACCGGTCCCTGGGCAGCCCGGACGAGGTCGCCGTCACCTTCGGGCCCGTGGATGTCGCCTCGGCCAACGCCCTAGCGCAGTGGCTGGCTCGCCGCGCCGGAGCACCCGACCCGGACCCGGTCGACGAAGCGGTGCTGGCCAAGGCCACCCACCGGCTGCTCGAGCACCTCCTGTCCACCTGGCAGCGCGGGGAAAGCCCCACCGACGAGGCCGGGCTGACCGCCGCCCTGCTCCAAGGCGCCATCACCCTGGCCGACCACGTCGCCTCCGCCCACGGCCAACTCCTCACCACCCACCCCCTGACCAGCACCGACTACCCACACCGGCTGCGCACCCAGCTCACCCTCAAAGGACAAGCCACCTACCCCCACCAGGACGCCGCCGAAAACGTCCCCGACCACGTGGTGGTGCGCGCACCCACCGGCCAGGGCAAAACCGAAGCGGCACTGCTGTGGGCCACCACCCAAACCCGAGCCCTCAGCGAAGAAACGGGCGCGACACCCCGGCTGTTCTACTCACTGCCCTACCTGGCCTCCATCAACGCCATGGCCACCCGTTTGGGCGAGGTGTTCGGCCCCGACCAGATCGGCGTGGTGCACTCACGGGCCGCCAGTTTCCACCTGGCCACCGCGGCCTGCGACGACCCCGACCATGAGCTCGCGGAGACCACAGACGACGAAGACGATGAACAGCAGCGCCGACGGGCGTCCCGGGCGGTAGCCAAAGCGAACGCCAGCCGCTTGTTCCGGGAACTGGTCCGCGTCACCACCCCCTACCAGCTCCTGCGTGGAGCTCTGGGAGGAACCGGGCACGCCAGCACCCTCATCGACACCGCCAACTCCACGTTCGTCTTCGACGAACTGCACGCCTACGAGCCCGGCCGCCTCGGCATGATCCTGGCCATGATGGGCCAGTGGGAACGCCTCGGCGGCAGGATCGGCATCGTCTCCGCGACCATGCCCCAACAGCTCACCGACGCGATCGACAACGTCCTCACCCGCGACATCACGACGGTCACACCCCGCGGCGACGACGCCTGGCCGCGCCGCCACCGACTCCACCTGCGCGAGGACCACCTCACCAGCCAGGAGAGCATCGCCGAGATCGAACAATCCCTCACCCAAGGGCACAGCGTCGCGGTGATCGCCAACAATGTCGCCGACGCCTGGCACCTGTATGACCGGCTCGCCCCCACCGCTAGGCGACTGCACGGTGAGGACGCGGCGCTGCTGCTGCACTCACGCTTCAAGACCGGTGACCGCACCCGCATCGAAAAGCGCATTCACGACCGCTTCCGCTCGGGCAGGAAGCCACGCCAGCCCGGCCTGCTGGTGGCCACCCAGGTCGTGGAGGTGTCCTTGGACGTGGACTTCGACGTCCTGCACACCTCCGCCGCCCCGCTGGAGGCCCTCCTGCAACGGTTCGGCCGCACCAACCGGCTCGGCCAGCTGCCCGACCTGGCCCCGGTGGTCGTGCACCAGCCCACCTACGCACCCCGCGCTAAGGGCGGGCCGGAGTTCACCGACAAGGTCTACGACGCCGAACCCACCCGCCTGGCCTGGGAAATCCTCGCCCGCCACGACGGGGCCGCCCTCGATGAGCGCCTGTTCACCGACTGGCTGAACCAGGTGTACGACACCGACTGGGGACACCGCTGGCGGGCCAAGGTCGACGACTCGGTCACCACGTTCACCAACGAGTTCCTGGACTTCCTCACACCCCTCAACGACACCAGCGAACTCTCTGACGCTTTCGATGAGATGTTCGACGGCGTGGACGGCATCCTCACCGAGGACCGTGACGCCTACGAACAAGCGCTCACCGGTCGCATCGAGGGAGAGGAACGGGGCACCGGGCCGCTGCTCGCCTCCCAGTACCTGATCCCGCTCCCGAACTACGCTCGAGGCCTGGGAACCTGGGACCGCAAGCTCAACGTCCTGCTCATCGACGCCACCTACGACCCCGACCGCGGCTTGAGCGCCATCCACCCGGCCCACGGCACCACGACCAATGCCTACCAGCCGGGGGTGCTCCTGTGATTGGTGACCAGGACGTGGGCGGGGTCCACGTCAAGTACCTGTACCACTGCCCACGCCAACTGTGGCTGTATGCACGGGGGTTTCGCCCCGAAGCCACCAGCGCCACCGTCCAGCTCGGCGAAGCCGTCCACGACACCTCCTACCGGCGCGCCCACCCCATCGACCTCGGTGCGGCCCGCCTGGACGACCTGGACGGCCAGTTGTGGGTGCACGAGATCAAATCCTCCTCCCGCCCCACCGAGGCCGACGAAGCCCAAGTCGTCCACTACTGCTACCGGTTGCGCACTGTGGGAGTGGACACCCAAGGCGGCATCCTGCACTACCCCAAGACCCGCCGCACTCACCGCATGCCCTACCAACCCGACTGGGACGAACGCGCCCGAACAGACATCGCTGCCGTCCGCGACACCGTTGCCCAACCCACCTGTCCACCCCGGCTGTCCCGTACCCGATGCCGAGGGTGCAGCTACTTCGACTACTGCTGGAGCCAGTGATGCCCTCCGCTGCCCGCACCTACTGGCTCACCTCGGCCTGCCGCATCCGACGCAAGGACCAGTCCCTGCTCATCGAACGCGAACACGGCCAGGACGTGCGCATCCCCATCACCGACGTGCGCGACGTCATCGCCTGCAAACCCGTGGACGTCAACACCTCCGTGGTGAGCCTGCTCAACCAGCACCACATCAACGTCCACCTCCTGAGCTACTACGGCGACTACTCCGGCTCCCTGACCGCCGCCGACACCGCGACCTCCGGTGAGACCGTCATCGCCCAGGTCGCTCTGGCCACCGACACCACCAGGTCCGTGAGTATCGCCCGCGACATCGTGCGCGCCACCGCCTTCA
Source organism: Nocardiopsis sp. KDC1DS13DA1 (assembly GCF_055632325.1). Classification (NCBI taxonomy): domain Bacteria; kingdom Bacillati; phylum Actinomycetota; class Actinomycetes; order Streptosporangiales; family Nocardiopsidaceae; genus Nocardiopsis; species Nocardiopsis sp. KDC1DS13DA1. The sequence goes on along the minus strand of NZ_JBVMUY010000006.1, from coordinate 111,919 downwards.
ACATCCGCCGTGTCCTGGACCGCGACCTGCTCAAAGCCCCCTACACCGTCCTGAAGGACAAGACCGCAGCAGCCTCCGATGCGGCCTCGCTCATGGGGATCGAGGGCAACTTCCGCCGGAGCGCGTGGGAGGTGCTCGACACCAAACTCCCCGACTGGCTGCAGCTACACGGTCGTAGCCGCCGACCACCCAAGAACGCCGGAAACGCCTTCATCAGCTACGTCAACGGCATCGTCTACGCGCGGACCGTCACCGCGCTGCGCCTGACCCCCTTGCACACCGGGATCGCGTTCTTGCACAGCACCATGGAACGCCAACGCCACTCCCTGGCCCTGGACGTGGCCGAGATGTTCAAACCGTTGTTCGCCGAGCGGCTTCTGGTGCGCATGGCCACCCGCAACCAGCTCAAGGAGCACCACTTCGACGTGGACTCCAACCAGGCCATGCTCACTGACGCGGGCCGCAAGCTGGTCGTGGCCGCGGTGCGGGATGAGTTCGCGACCACGGTCAAGCACCGGGAGTTGAACCGGCCGGTGGCTTACGACGAGTTGCTGTACCTGGAGGCGCTGAAGGTGACGCGGGCGTGTTTGGAAGGCGATGTCTACAAGCCGTTCCGGATCTGGTGGTGAGAGCCGGTGCATGTTGTGGTGGTCTACGACACCGCGCAGGAACGCAACCCCGCGATCCTGCGCACCTGCCGGTTGTATCTGCACCACGTCCAACGCAGTGTGTTCGAGGGGCAGCTCAGCGATGCTCAGGTCAAGCGGTTCGAGCGGGCGGTCAAGGACGTGATCGACGATGGGCACGACCATGTGCTCGTCTACACGTTCCCGCCGGGGGTGAGCCCGCGGCGGATGTCCTGGGGCATCGCTCGAGCGGAACCGAGCGACATCCTGTGACCAGTGCTGGTGCCGCCCGGAGGGCGGGTTTTCAGCGACACGCCGGGGTGGCGTGCAGGACCGGAGGGTCGCTGAAAAACACCCCCGGGAACGGCTGCAGGGAGCGGGTGTGGCCTGCGGCTTTACTCTCGTCCTCATCGCCCCTGGGAGGGGTAGCAACATGTTCGGGCCGGGGCGTGACCTCGTGACAGTGCGGTCCTCATCGCCCCTGGGAGGGGTAGCAACGTGAGCACACGCACGCGGGTGCCCGGGGCGATGTCGTCCTCATCGCCCCTGGGAGGGGTAGCAACCCGGGATCAGCCCGCAGGTGCGCGACCTGTACAGGTCCTCATCGCCCCTGGGAGGGGTAGCAACCGCGCTCAGGGCGTCACACGCGAACTGAGCGTCCCCCGGTCCTCATCGCCCCTGGGAGGGGTAGCAACCCGAGACCCAGCGCGCGAGCTGCGCTCCCAGCGCGGCGTCCTCATCGCCCCTGGGAGGGGTAGCAACCGGCGATCCGGTCGCCGGCCTTTTTGGACAGGGCTCGTCCTCATCGCCCCTGGGAGGGGTAGCAACGAGTTGTAGGCACGGAACGCCGCGCCGCGGGGGGGTCCTCATCGCCCCTGGGAGGGGTAGCAACGCGTGGCGGCCGGTGGCCTCCAACCGGGCCACCAGTGTCCTCATCGCCCCTGGGAGGGGTAGCAACTCGGCGACGGTGGCCGGGTAGGGCGGGCTGATGAGCGTCCTCATCGCCCCTGGGAGGGGTAGCAACTTGCTCTTGGGCTGTTCGCGGGAGTTCTGCTCCTGCTTGTCCTCATCGCCCCTGGGAGGGGTAGCAACAGCGTGCGCAGCGGGCCGGGTACGACCCGGCCGCCGTCCTCATCGCCCCTGGGAGGGGTAGCAACATTCCGGGCAGCGGCCCCAGGATGAGGGCATGGAGTCCTCATCGCCCCTGGGAGGGGTAGCAACTGGGGCTCGCGGCCCCCCTGAGGCCCTGAGTCCTCGTCCTCATCGCCCCTGGGAGGGGTAGCAACTCGTCGTGGTCGTCCACGACGGTCACGGTCCACACGTCCTCATCGCCCCTGGGAGGGGTAGCAACCGGGCCAGGTCCCGGGCGGTGGCCGCCCCGTTGAGGTCCTCATCGCCCCTGGGAGGGGTAGCAACATCTTGCGAGAGCTCAAGTGGTTCATGGCAGAGCGTCCTCATCGCCCCTGGGAGGGGTAGCAACATCAGCAGCACACGCTCGCCGGACTCGGCGATCGCGTCCTCATCGCCCCTGGGAGGGGTAGCAACACAGCGTCGCCGATGGCACAGCCCCCGAAGGTGCGGTCCTCATCGCCCCTGGGAGGGGTAGCAACGTCGCGACGATCGGGGCCGACGCGAGCCCGTTCCCCTGTCCTCATCGCCCCTGGGAGGGGTAGCAACAACCGAGACGGGCACTGCGATCTGGGCCTGTAAGCGTCCTCATCGCCCCTGGGAGGGGTAGCAACATCACGAGCAGCAGCGTGAGCCCGGCGTGTACCCCGGGTCCTCATCGCCCCTGGGAGGGGTAGCAACCGGTGATGGGCAAGGTGGCGTCACCGACGTTGAACGTCCTCATCGCCCCTGGGAGGGGTAGCAACATGAGCCTCGACGAGCTCGACCGCCACCGCGACTACTGTCCTCATCGCCCCTGGGAGGGGTAGCAACGTGATCACCAGTCCCAGCGGGGCGGCGGCCGCGACGGTCCTCATCGCCCCTGCGAGGGGTAGCAACAAGATGTGCCCGTATTTCACCAACGAACTGGAGAAAGTCAATTTCCCAATAAAGATTAGTGTCACGGCCCGAGGAGGCGTGGTACAGGGCAGTCGGTGTCCTCATTATTTCAGGTGAGGGGCGTATGTGCTGTCCCACTCGGCATCCACGAGCCGGTCGGTCATCAGGTCCACCAACGCGCGTTCGCTGGGGGAGAGACCGTCCCACCACTCCTGGTCCCGGATGGCCTCGACCGGGTCGTCGAACTCGTCTTCCATACAGACGGTGTACCCGCCAGCACGAACAACGGGCCGGTGTCCACAAACGAAGTTGAGGTGGGGGCCGTCCCCGGCAACCAGGCGGAAGCGCAGCCGGGAACGGCCAACAGGGGTGCCTTCCGACAGCCGCGCGGAGGTCTCCAGTCCCCGCACGGCCGATGTCCAGCCGAGACAACCCCACACCGGATACGGAACGACCGTAACCGGAGTTCATGTCAGACAATACTGCGCCCGATGGGTTCGCGTCCGACGATTCGCTTATTACCAGAACCACTGGGTTCCAAAGCCTTAGAACGGTATCAGTGCGTTTCTGAACGATCGTGAACATCATCGAACTCCGCCAGGGCCAGCACGCACCACCAGGCTCGTTCTATGACTTTGCTGCGGAAACTTCCCCTACCCGGACATAGCACTCGCCAACCCTGTGCGCCTTGACCCCGGGTTCAGGTAGTTTCCACCGCATCGGCCCTTCCGGCTACGTGCCCCCCGGGTGCGGCGTCTCCAAACACAGCCTCCACCCGTTCGATTCCGGTCGTGTAGCTGTCCAGCCGACATTGTGATCCCCTTTCGGAAAGGGAACCCATGTCCATTTCCCTCACCCCGCAGGCAGCCCGGGTCCTGGTGATGATCCTGATTCTCATCGTCGCCCTCGCTGTCCAGGCCACCGGCCACGATCTGGTCACCGCCCTCCTGATCACCGTGGTCGGGACCGGGCTGGCCGCCGATGCCGCCCACCGTGTCCTTCCCACCGGGGCCACCCGATGACCCCCGGCGAAGCCGACTCCGGCCCCCACCAGTCCCTGATCCGTTACCGGCCCGTCCCTGGATACCGGCCGCTCCCGGACGCGCTCCCGCGCCGGTGTTTCCAAGAGAGCCAGGCAAGGGGTGGGCCTTTGACTGCCCGGTCAGGTGTGGGCCGAGATCAGTCCTTGCCGGGTGCTGATGGTGAAGCTGCCGTGTTGCTCAAGGTGCCGGTGGAGATTGGCGGTGGCCTGGGCCAGGGCGGCGTCGAAGGGAACACCCGCCTGTTCGGCCCAAGCGCGGTACGACGCCAGGTGGGCGAGCACCGGTTCTGCCGTAGTCACCTCGATGACACCGGACAGCTCCTGGACCACCACATGGGCAAAGTGAGCCCGTAGGGCGTCCTCGGCGTGTTCGAGGGGGAAGTGGTCGGAGAGCTTGATCCGCTGGGGCCCGCGGTCGATGCCCAGCACCTGGCCGGCGGCGGTGGACCACAGCTCGTCGAGTTCCCGCTTGTCGACGCTGGCATTGGTGGAGGCGAGCAGCACACCGCCCGGTTTGAGAACACGGGCGAACTCGGCCAGCCCGGTGCCCGGGTCGGGCAGATGGTAGAGCATGTGCATCGCCAGCACCGCGTCCACGGAGCTATCCGCCAGGGGAAGCCGACAGGCGTCCGCGCACACGACCGGACCGGGCACATCGTGCAGCAGCGTGAGGGACAGGTCCACCCCCAGCGCGCGCAGGTCGGGCCGCTGGGAGCGGATGCGGTCGAGATAGCGGCCGTTGCCGCAGCCCACGTCGACCCAGGTGCCGCCGAGCCCGGAGAGTCGTTCCAGGGCCATCGCGGCGATGTCGAAGGTCGGGTGTTGGAACTCGTAGAGGCGTTGGCGGGCGCCCAGGTGGCGGTCGTCGCGGTAGGCGTTCGTGGTCAGGACTGACGCGTCGGTAGTCGCCTGGGTGAGTGCGCGCGTGGAGTCCATGGATCCATCCTGTCCAGGTTCAGTCCTGCACGGTCAACGGTCCGGGGCGTTCGCAGAAAGCGGTGATCTGCCTGCTGTGTTTCGTTCGGGGTGTGATGGAGGCTCTGGCGCCACGACGGTTCACTACGCAGGATGGGTGAGCATCTGTTTCAGGTGGCGGGTGAGATGCGCAGCGGCGTCTTCGGAGACGAGCGCCAAGTCCTGTGTCAGTGACGAAGGCAGGCCGGTTCTGTTCAGTTTCGCGTGGTTGACGCGTGCACGCAGTATCTCGCGCTGCCGGGGGCTCAGGTGTGTCTCGACAGCGGGGGAGCTCAGAACCGTGGCTGCCGCGTAGGCGTCGTCGCTGTCTATAACTCCGTGGATGAGGTGAGCCGCCAAGGCGTGGTGATCCGGGGCCAGTTCGCACGCCAACGTCCCCACACGAGTGGTGAACACCGCCCCGCCCGGGATGGGTGGCAGGTTCAGGATGGCGTCGGTCATGGCGGCGATGGCGTCGGCGGGGTCGTGGCCTCGCGCGCGTGCGGCCGCGGTGGCCAGGCAAGCGGCGACGGCTTGTTCCCATGGTTCGGAGCAGGATGCCTCCTGCAGAAGGGTGTGCGCCGCGTCCGGCTCGTTGCGGTGGAGGGCGGCGACCACGGCGACCTGGCGGCCGTCCAACAGGCGGTGGCCGATGCCGTGGTGGCGGCTCAGATGGGCGAGCGCTTCCTGCCACCGACCCGCTTGGCACAGGGCTCGGGTGCCGTCAGCGAGCAGGACCGTCCACAGGAATCGGCGCAGTTCGGCGCGCTCGGGTGGGCTGGCGACCAGGTCGGCGACCGCGCATGTGCGGCCTTGAACCACGGCCGTGTGCCCGTGGGTCATGGCCGCGAACAGGGCGTCGAACGTCTGGTAGGCGTCATCGAACTGGTCGGCGCGGATGGCGAGGCGGCCCAGGTTGACCAGAGGTTGCAGGGCCAGAGTCGCAGCCCGCACGGGCAGAGGCGCGGCTGGGGCGAACAGGTCGTGGTGCTGCCAGCAGAGCAGCTCGGCCATCGCTGGTTGTCCGGTGTCGCTGGCGATGAGCGCGGCCTTGTTCATCGCCTCGGAGGCTTTGATGAGCCCTTCAGCTGGGTCCTCGGCGGTGGCGGCCGTACGGGCGAGGTCGTGGAGTTCCTTGATGCGCTGTCGGAGCGGGAGAGCCGGGGGCCGTGCGCGGGGCAGCAGCGGGACGTAGCGGATCGCGGGAGGGAGTGAGAGGTCCTGGGTCATATGCCCACCGTTTCGGGGTCGAAGATGACGCGGGCGGCGGTGTGGGAGAGGACCGCCTGCTGTGGGCCGGGTATGCCGAGCCGGTTCCAGTGGAAGAGGATGTGGTGCGCGAGGACGGCGCGTAGCCCTCGTTCCAGGCGGCCTTGGCTGTGCAGAGCGGCCAGCTCCTGCCCGCATGCCTGGAAGCTCCGAGCCCAGGGGGCGAAGCCCGCGAAGGCCCCAGCGGTGAAGTGCACCGCGCCGGGACCGGGGTCGACACTGAGGAGCCGGTGCACCTGGTGGTGGAACTCCTCCGTCGGCTGCGGGCCGTCGCTGGACGGGAAGCGGGTGGCGGTCACGCGGTGCCACACGTCGCCCTGCTCGTAGTGGTCCAGGCCAGAGGCGCGCATGAGGGCACGGCACAGCAGCAGTGACACCTCCCGGCGCCGGTCCCTCCCGGACTCCGTGGTGGCCAGGAATCTCATCGTGTGGTGGGTGTCGGCGCAGAAAAGGGTGTGGGCGGTGCCAGTGGCGGTCTCACCGCCGAAGGCGCGGGTCTCGGGCTCGTAGACGGCCTGGGTCCAGCTGCGGATGGTGCCGGTGGCGGCGAGCTCGTCCAGCCTCCTGGCCACCCGCTCGCGGGTGGCTTTCTGCTCCTCGGCTTTCTCGGGCAGGCGGATACGGCACCGCCACGCTCCTTTGCGAACGAAGAACCAGGTGAAGCCGTCCAACGCGGAGGCCAGATGGCGGATACCCACGTGTTCGGCCGCAGTGGGGTCGGGGAAGCCGATGGTGGCATGCAACCACAGGTCGGAGGTGTGGGTCATGGGCGGGTTCTCCTAAGGGGGTGTCAGGCCAGGGCGAGGCAGGCGTCCCACGGCACACCAGGGGCGACGCCGTTGGCATAGGTGTGCAGGGCCAGCGCGATCCCGGCGCGGCCGTCGAGGAACTCCGGGTCCTGGCCGTTGTCGAGCTCCAGACGCGTGAGGAAGCAGGCGGCGATCCGGTCCAGGTCCGCTGTCAGAGGCGTGTCGGGAGAGTCGTCGTTGATGCGCCAGGCGCAGTGCAAGAGCCCGGCCCACCCGTGGCACAGCCCGAGTTCGGTGAGGGTATTGAGCTGGTCGTCGTCGCGCAGGCAGTCGGCCATCGCCTGTTCAGCCATGGCTCGTCGGTCGTCGTCGCCCAGGGCGAGCCCGGCGAGTTGTTGGGCTCGGGCCAGACCGGCGGTGCCGTAGCACCAGGAGGGCCTCTGGCCGGTAACAGAGGCGTTGGTGCTCGGGCCGCTGCTCCATCGTTCGGGGGTGAGGTAGTAGGGCCACCACACCCCCGCGGGACCGGTATGACGGCAGGTGTCGAGAACGGAGCAGATCCGTTCGATCGCCTCTACGTGCCCGTCGACAGTGACTCCTCGCAGTGCCGCCAGCGACAGTACTGCTAACGGGGCGGCGATGCCGTGGGCCATGCCCATGTTGAGGTGGCCGCCGGGGAACTGCGGTTCGACACGGCTGTGGGGGGATTGTTCGGTCCACCAGCCAGGAAGCTGGTCGGGACTTTCGGATAGCGGCAGAGACAGGCGGACGAGGTAGGCGAGCACCTGCCGGGTGATCTCAGTGTCGGGGTGGCTGTGCAGGTGATACACCGCCAGCCCGGCCATGCCCTGGATGAGGTCGAACTCGGCCAGGAGCGGGCGCTCGCCGCAGTTGATCCGTGCGTGCGCTTGCTTCAACCGGTGCTGAGTAAGACGCGCGGTGGCCTCATCGAGGCGTTTGCGTGCGGTGGCCAGGTGGGTGGGTGAGGTTGCGGCGATGGTGGCGACCAGGCCCAAGGCAGGGGCGCCGGACCACAGGGTGGCGGTGTCCCCGCCGTTCACCGGCACGGACAGTGCACGGGTGAGCCAGGTTCGGGCGGTGTCCCATGATCCGTGGCCAGCGCGCACGGCTTCGATGTGAGCCAGAGCCACCCCCGCGGCCCCGCCGCCCACCGAGGCAGGACGGGTCCGTAGCGGCGAAGCCGCCGCCGAGAACTGCACCCGGTCAGGGTCGGCGAGGCTGTCCAGGATCGTCTGGGCGGCGGCGTGCGCCCGCTCCGCCGTGGTGGCTGCCTGGACAGCGGTCGTGGTGTCGTTCACGGAGCGGTCTCCTTGATGCGGGCGTTCCAACTCAGGGCAGCGGCCCGTGCCAGCGCCAGACACGACCGCTCGGCGTCGGGGTCGGGGCCGAACAGGCGTGTCGAGTGGAGGTGGAGCAGGTCCGGTAGCACGTCCTCAGCGGTGAGGCCAAGGTCGATGAGGGCCTTTACGTAGGCGTGTACGGCGTCGGCGCGTTGACGCCAGACGTCCTGGATCGGCGTGGGATGACCCTCCAGGTTGGGGTTGGTGAGCGTAATCGTCCGCACGGCTTCGGCCCGGTCGGTGGTGCCCGGAGGCGCGTGGGCGATGAGCCAGGTACGGGCGGCGAGCTCGTCCCCGAGAACGTGGTGAGCGAGGTCGGTCATACTCACAGCCGCCCACACCCGCGTGCCGGTCTCGTCTGGGGTGGTGGAGAGCTGGGCCGCCACGGCGCGGGAGTCAGCGACGAACAACGCCTCGGCAGCGGCCATCGCGGCGCCGGGCCCGAACCTGCCGGACTCGGGGGTGTAGGTGTCGTGGACGACGGTGGCGACCATGCCCCGCTCACGGAGGTCGCGTGTCCAGGAGTGCACGGCCCGAAGCTGGTCGGGGCCATCGATCCGGATCCGGAGGCGTAGGTGGGGGTCGGGGTCCTGGTAGCGCAGGAACCACGCTTCGGGTGCTCCGGCACCGGCCAGCCTGGGGAGTTCGTCGGTGATCAGGTGGGTGGTGCGGTCGGGGTGGCCGTACAGCTTCACCGAGCACCAGCCGGGGCCGCCGGGCAGGTGCTCGGCAACGCGGGGGTGGGCCGAGCCGGGGCGGGATCGAACCGGGATCTGAGGGAGCTCGGTGGTCAGGGTGGCGACGATCTCGTGGGCACGGCCCCCGATCCATGCCAGGTCCTGGCTGGTGGGGGCTTCACGCAGGAACACCCGGCCGTTGCGGTTCAGCGCGGTGCGCACCAGGTCTTGGTGCGCGGGCTGGTGCAGGTCGAGGTGGAGGCGTTGGTCGTTGTCCCCGAACTCCACTCGGGGCGGTACGCGGTGAGTGGTGCACCACCGGTTCAGGTGGTCGGCCCACTCACGCCACGACGCTCGGGGGTCGGGAAGGTCGCAGGCGTCCAGCCGCCACCGGGCGGGGGCCAGGACGCACTGCTGCCATCGCACCCGGGGCAGGAACGGCAGATGACCAGCGGCTCCCCAAGAGAAGGGAACGGGCACGGTGACACGCGCGTAGGACAGTTCGGCGAGGAACCACAGCAGCGGGTTGGCAGCGCGGGTGAACTCGATCGCGCTGAACACCACCGGTTCCACAGGTCGATCGTGGCGAGTCGAGATCAGATGCAGGTGCCGTGCGTCGGCGGTGACGGCGAGCTCGTCCAGACGTAGGGAGTCCGGTTCTGACGGATGGTGTTGTCCCAGGGCCAGCGTGGTCTCCAGCACACGGGGGGTACGTGAGATCTGGTCTCCGCGCCCGGACCTCGTGGGGCAGGTGAGCTGAGCGGTGATCGCATTCCGCCTCAGGGAGGGTAGACGCCGGTAGAGGTTGGTCAGGTCGTCCCGGTCGGCCGGTGGGAGCAGGTCGAGGAAGCGGCCGACGGTGGTACCCGCCGCACGGGACACTCCAGCGACCACGATGCGGAACTCGCCATTGGTGAGTGCTTCTCGGCTGGTGGCGTGAACGCGCACCCGCAACTCGGTGTGCGGCCACACAGCCTCGGGCGGGGCGCCGAGGCGGTCCAGGACGGCCTCGTCCACCACGACCTCGTTCCCACCTTCAGAGGTGGCGCGTTGGGCCAAATCGAGCAGGGCGATGTCGCGGTCGGACACCGCTTGGGCGGGCGGCGATGACAGCCGGGAGCCGTAGAACCCGACGGGCAGGCCGAGCCCGCGGTCGGGGTCGGTCAGCTCGGCCACCGGCACCCTCGCGCCGACCCCGTACCGTTCACGGAAGCGGCGGTGGTAGTCGCGCCATACGGCGGTGCCTCGCGGCTCGGGGGCCAGGCGCGCGAGAACCGCGGCGGCGCCCTGCATCTGCCACGCGACGGTGCGCGGCAGGGTCAGATCGCTGTCCAACCGCAGGTCGACGACGGCCGAGGCGGCTTCGGGCGTCACCTTCGCCAGCGCCTCGTGCGCTCGCTCGGCGGCGGCCGCGCGGCCGTTGGTGGTGGGCGCGTCGTTGTGGTCGCACAGGGCTTGGTGGGCGTCGTCCAGGCGGGCGAGGATCGTTGCGGCCTGCGAATACCGGTCGGCATCGGCATCCCGCGTCGCTCTGGTGAGGTGCTCCAGGGGGTCCGGGGTATGCATGGGCGGGTGCAGGCAGGTCAACAGCACACGGTGGTCCACGAGTGTGTCGACCATGGTGCGGGCCGCATCTTCCCGGCCTGGGAACGCCCTGGCCAGCGCGGCTTCCACCTCTGCTCGTGGGATGGGGGTGGCGGCCAGCTCCATGACGAGACGCAGCGGTGCGGTCAGGCGCAGCGACGAGCGTGTACCGCGGTCAGCACCCGAACGCGGGCGGTGTTCGACGATGATCCGCCCGTTCCTGACCACGACCAGGTCGTTGATGACGACTGTCAAGCGGGAGGTGAACTCCTCTGCGCAGGACTCCAGGCGGGAGACGGCCGCATCGATCCAGGTGGCGTTCACCCGTGCCACAGGCCTGTGGTCATCGCCGATTCCCCCGGACACGGTTGAGGTGAACGCGATCGGGGCGACCCCGGCGAACAGACCGAACGGTGTGGCCCGGCTCTGGGAACGCAGCACATACCGGGCACACGAGCGGGACACCCGCGCGATGTCGCGGCCGTGGCCGCCGTCGCGGCAGATCCGGTCGAGCCGCTGGACGAGGGCGGGGCTGGCCTCACGAATCGCCGGTCCCACCACCGGATGGTCGCGCACCTGCCGCAACCACGCGATCCACTCACTGCGGTGATCGGGACTGTCGGCGGGTGCCTCGGGCCACCGGGGAAGGTCTCGGGCGCTGGGGAGCGTGGAGGCGCGCACCAGCCCTGTCCGGTGTGCGGTGAATCGGGGCTGCACGAGCACTCCTTAGGTACGGCCCGGTGCCGCTGGCGGCGGCACCGGGCTCAGTGGTGGTGTGTCACGGCTACGGGCAGGAGGTGCAGGCGCTCTGGCACGTGGTGCCACAGCCATCGCCGGTCAGGTTGAGCAGGTCGTCCAGCTTGGGGCCGCCCTCGACGACCTCGACGTCCAGGTCGAACCCGTCCGCGTCGACCTGGTGGTGTTCCTGCAGCGTCCGCATGGTTGCCTTCCTTTCGGATAGAGGGGTGTGTTCAGGGCCAGGACAGGACGGTGCGCGTGTGCGGTTTGTCCAAGACCCGGACCCGGTCTGCTGGGAGGTCGGCGTCGGGTGTATCGGCCGGCCAGACTTCGATACGCGCCAGAGGATCCTTACGGCGATCCCAGGCGCGGAGGATGTCGATGTAGTCCTGGGCGGCGTCCTCGCCGTGGGGGCCGTAGGCGTACACCCCGACCTCGAACCGGCCATCGCCCAGTTCGCGCTTGACCCGAACGGCCACGCTTCCGTCGTCGCCGAGCACCACCGGGACCGGTTGCCGGGCTACGGGCCCGGCGGGACCGTGGTCGAGAACGTCGCCAGCCACGTGCAGCATGGCGTACCGGTCGACGTGGATCGCTGCCCACAGGTGCATCCGGTCGGGGTGAGTGAATTCGATCCCCGGCCAGAACTCCCTGCGCGGGCCGTGCAGGGCCTCAGCCAGTACCGCGACGTCCACAGGCTCCTCTGTGTCATACAGGGCGATGTCGTCCCCCTGTACGGGAATGCCGCGTTCCTCGTGTGCTCCGGCGCCCTGCATGGGCACGAACACCACGAGGTGGTGATCGGGGCGGCTGACCAGGTGGGAACCGACGCGGTCGAGTCCGACGGTGCGGTTCACGCCGCGCAGTCGCATCGGGGTGACCAGGCGGCCGCTGCCGGTGAGCTGCGCGGCCCAGGCCGGGGGCAGGTCCCAGGCCCGCACGGTGACGAGGATCCGGTCGTAGGGGGCGAACTCCTGGACACCGTACTCGGCGTCACCGGTCACCACACGCACGTCCTTGTATCCGGTGACGTCGAGGTAGCGGCGGGCACGGTCGGTGATGTCGGGGTCGATGTCAATGGTGGTCACCTCACCTTCGGGGCCGACCAACTCGGCGATCAGCGCAGCGTTGTAGCCGCCGCTGCCGATCTCCAGCACCCGCATACCGGGTTCGAGACCGGCCTGATCGAGCATCATGGCTTGCACTCGTACCGCCGACATTGAGCTGGTGATCAGCCCGTCCTCGGCACTCTTGACGGGTACCGCGTAGTCGGTCGCGTAGGCGTCCTTCAGCGACTCCTCAGGCACGAACTCATGGCGGGGGACCTTCCGCAGCACGGCTTCGACCTGGGGGGAGATGGGGGGCATTCCCCATTCCTGCTGGAGGCGGAGCAGGGTGTCGACCATCTCCGCGCGCAGTTCGTGGGCCTTGTCGTCAGGCACAGAAATCCTCTCGATCGTGTTCGGATGGTGGCTGAACGTAGCAGTGCAGGTATTGGGGTGTGGGTTGATGGCCGTGTTCGACCTCATGGATGCGGCCGAATCCTCAGAAGCTCTCTTAGCGTCGGCCCCTCGCCTGCGTGAGCCTGCGAGCTTCTGCCACGGAAAGCGTCTTATGGCCAGTGGCTGGTCGCACGACCTCGGCCCACACCGTGTGGGACTGTGGACCCCCGAACCACCCCCAGGCAACAGCCAACCTGTCGACGAGGTGCAGACCGAACCCCGAGGGAACTCCGTCGCCGTCGGCCGTGAGCAGACGCGGCTCTCTCGGGGAGCATCCCGGCGGCGTACCCCTGTCGATAACCGTGATGCGCACCCGGTCGGTGTAGGGCACTATCTCCAACCAGGTCGTGCCGTAGGGCAGCCCGGATGCGGTGTGGCGCAAGGAGTTCGAGAACAGCTCGTCCACGATGCTCACGACCGGGTCCGCTTGGTCTCGGGGAAGCCGACTGGCCGTCCACGCCCACCGCCGGGCCTGTTTCAGAAGACGAGGGTCAGACCCGTACTCCACCGCGCACCCTCCGGGCCTGATGGGCGGGATGCGCCGTGGCAGCGGGGCCGGTGTGCACGGCTGGGCGAGAACGATCGCCATCTCTTCACCTCGGCAGGACGGTTGTTTTCCGGGACGGGAAGTCTCACCGCGATGTAACGTCGTGACCCAGCACACAAGGAATTCCGCAGCGATATACACAGGCGGTATGGAATGAGTGCCCCCCACCCCCAGCAGCGCCTGTTCGTCCCCTTGACCTTCTGGTCCCGCACCAACGTCGTGCACGCCCTGAAAGACCACGACGCCGGGGCCCTGTTCCGACTCGTCCGCCAGTACTGCGGCGCGAGCCAGCAGACGATCGGCGCCGCCGTCGACCTCGCGCAACCGCACGTCAGCCGGATCATGGCGGGGCGGCAACAGGTGACGGCGTTCCGGAGTTGGCAGCGCTTGGCAGACGGCCTCGGCATGCCCAACGAGAGCCGCAGGCTGCTCGGCCTCGCCGATGCACACGGCGTATACCCCGGCGGCAACTCCCCATCCGGTTCTCCACCTGCGGATTCGGGTGATCTATGGTCAGCGTCCAGGACTGTTGACGACATCGCCGAGATCACGCTGAAGGACCTGATGAAACGTAGAGAGGCCCTGGCCGTTGGTGGCACGCTCGTCATCGGCACAGCGCTCACCGAAACCCTGGAACACTGGCTGCTGCCGACATCCGGAATCCTCGACCACAGGCGTGGTTCACTCGGGGAAGCGGAGCTCCAGAGGATCGAGGCCGCCACCGCCGCACTCCGGCACTGGGACGACCGATGGCGCCTGGGTATCCGCCGCAAGGCCGTCGTCGGTCAACTCTCCGAAGTCTCCGAACTCGCCGAGACCGGACAACCGGCCCCGGTGCAGGAACGGCTGTTCGTCGTCATGGCCGAACTGTCGAAGATCGCGGCGTCGATGTCCTACGACGCCGGAGACCACCCAACCGCGCAGCGCTATTACACGCTCGCACTACGAGCTGTCCACCAAGCAGGCCCCGAGCACCGCTTGTACGGCGTCGGGGTCCTCGCCGACATAGCCCGGCAGATGCTCGACACCCACAACCCCCAGGACGCCCTCGACATCTCCCGGATCGCCCTCGACAGCGCCCAAACGCACAACGCACCGTTGCCGGTTCTCTCTCTGCTACGCACCCGGGAGGGCTGGTCCTACGCCAATATGGGGCGCACCGCGGCCTACACCCGATCGGTCGCCCAAGCTGAAGACCTTCTCAGCGACGCAGCCGCCCAGCAGCTTCCGGCCTGGGCGCGCAACTTCGACCACGCCGAACTCGCGGGGGTCGTCGGCGCCCGCTACCGGGACCTCGCCCTGACCCAGGACGACAAGGCCACCCGACACCGGTACGCGCAGGCGTCGGCTACCTACATCAATCAGGCCCTCCGGTTGCGCGCCCCAGCCAAACGGAGGAACAGGGCGTTCGACTTGATCGGCCTGGGCCGTACCTACCTCGTACTCGGAGAGCCGGAGGAGGCCGCTCGGGTCATCAACCGGGCCGCCGACCTCGAACGCGACCTCGGTTCCGGACGCGTGCGACGACGCCTCCACGACTGGTACCGGGAAGCCGCCGCCTTCCACCGCGAACCCTCCGTGGCCGCGACCCGTGCAGAGCTCTCCACTACGCTGCTGGCCGAACAGGCGAACGCGAAGGAGCTGGCATGACACGCATTGGGATCACCGGTCACTCGAACCTGACGGCCGACAGCGTCCCTCTGGTACAGAAGGCCCTGGACGACGCCTTGACCTCCTACACCGATGACACCCTTGTTGGTGTCTCCTGCCTGGCTCGCGGGGCGGACCAGCTCTTCGCCCTGGCCGTGCTCGCCGCCGGTGGACAGCTCGAAGTCGTCCTGCCCTCCGTCGACTACCGGGAGACGAAGGTCAAGCCGCATAACCTGGACCAGTTCGACGATCTGTTGATGCGCTCCACGCTCGTGCGCTACATGCCGCACAAGACCGCTGGACGGGCTGCTTACGAGGACGCCAACGAGACTGTCCTCGGCGGAATCGACCGGCTCTTCGCGGTCTGGGACGGCAAGCCCTCCGACGGTAAGGGCGGCACGGGGGACGCCGTTGAGGCCGCGCGCGACCGTGGGGTGCCAGTGGACGTGATCTGGCCCTCGGGGACGGCGCGGGAGAAGTAGACCGAAGAGTCGCGTGCAGCAGAAGGCCCGAACCTCGTCCGTGTTCGGGCCAGTGCTCGTCAAGGTCATTGACCGGCAATGCTGCTCGAAGTACGCCACACGGTCGGCCACGGAAGGAAAACGTTTCACTCACAAAGGTGAGCGCCCCGAACTTGCCTTACTGCTGAACAGAAGAACGAGTTCGGGAAGAACCCCGTGTTTGATCCTGCCTCGGTTCGGTGGGCAGACACCCGCCTCGGTGGGTTTGCCGCCGTATTGTGGCAAATCACGCTAGCCACACCTCATGAGTGAGCACAGAATGACGACGATGTGAGTAGATCATGAGTACGGGAGCGGCATCCCGAAGTCGCGGGATGAAAAACACCTCACCGGGCTCTCCGTCGCGCGTGTCGAAAGAATCTTCCCCGGCCTGTCGAGCGGTGTGGGTGAGGGTCGCCTGAGAGGATGCTCGCGGACTGCTCACCTTGACGTCTATGCAGGTCATCATGAGTGAGCGAGAGGTCCGCAGGGGTGAAGGCTTGTGGATCTGGCTGCTGCTCAACCCCCGAACTTTACTGTTTCTTTGCCTTGGTGAGTTCCTCATGAGTATGGGCTGAGCGTTCGGTGATCACATTCTGAGTGTCTGCTGAGAATCGCGTTTGTTTTGATGCGGGTGTCGTTTCTCGTTGCGATTCGAGGAGGCGCCCGTGGCCTTTGCGCCATCACCGCTGGCGGTCGTTGAGACCCGCTTTGTTCACCTGGCACCCACCCACCTGACCCTGCACGGAGGCCAGATCCATCCCTGGCTCCAGGACCGGACCTACTCGCTGTACGAACTCCGTGACGTCCTGATGGGCGAGGACACCCCCTACGCGGTGCGCGATGAGGTGTGGCGGCACACCATCCGCGCCGCACGGCACTCCCAGGACTGGATGGTGGGCGCTCTTGGGCTGTGCATGCCCGCGCTGAGGAACGCCGCCCGACGCGCCTGCCGAGGTCTGTCCCGGGGGTCCGCCGCCGAGGTGGAGTCGGCGATCCTGGCCGAGACCATCCGCCAGGTGCGCACCATCAACACCGACTACGCCCGCCTGGTCTGGTACCTGACCCGTCCCGCTTACCGGAGCGCGCTCTCGGTGCGCAAACGCGAGCTGGACGCGCCGACTCCGGCCGGAGCTGCGGGCCAGCAGGCCACCTGCCGGGGTGCCGTGGCGGGCAACCCCGACCTGTTGCTGGTCGCCGCGGTCCGGGTGGGGGTGCTCTCGGCGGCCCAGGCCCGACTGATCGCCCGCACCCGGCTGGAGAGGGTGTCGTTGGCCCGGGTGGCTGACGAGCTGGGCGTGTCCTACAAGGCGTGCGCGAAGCGACGCGAGCGCGCCGAGGAACGCCTGATCACAGCCATACGCACGGGGCAGGTCGCCATCGGTGACGCGCTCGTGGACACCGCTGGCGTCGACCGGACGCCGCCCGCCGAGGTCGTGCCGATGAAATCCGGGCGCCCGTTGTCGCATCGGCCCTGGCCGGTGGCTTCCTAGGAGGTTGATTTCGGGAACCAGACCCCGCCGCAACACCGGCGGGGTCTGGTTCCCCGCCAGGGAGCGAGGTCCAAGGAGGCCGGGTGAGGACGAGGGGTGCGCACACACCGCAGCGCAGAATCCAGTGGCGGTGGGCGGCGGTGGCACTGGCCGCCGTTGGGGTGGCCGTGTGGTGGGTGATGGTGGGAGAGGACGCCTCGTGGGCGTGGGCCACCGACACCGAGAACGCTGGTGAAGGTGGGGGTGAGGCTACGGGGGCGGGGCAGTCGACCGCCGAGCTGCGTCAGGTCGTGGATCGGGTGCGGTTGGTGCTCATCGCCCTCGCGTCGGCGCTTGGCACCTTGTTTTTGTCGATCGCGGGGGTGCGGTGGCTGGTCGCTAACGGTGAACCGGGGCAGATCGATGGGGCCAAGCGCGCCCTGTCGGGGGCGGCGATCGGGTACGGGATCGCGGTCCTGGCGACCGTGTTGATGGACGTCCTGAACTGGATCGTGGCCGTGGGCGGGGGCGGCGAGTGAGCCCCGCAGAGTGGTGGAGGCGGCAGGCCCCGTCCGGCCCAGCTCTGCCTGCGGATGAGCCGTTGCCTCCCCCCTCAGATGACCCACTGCCACCACCGCAGGACGTGGAGCCAAACCCGCAACCGGAGAACGAACCGGTGCAGGAGCCCGCACCAGAGCGGGAGATCACCGATGATCCGCTCCCACCCCCGGAGGACACGCGCGAGGGCGAACCACCCCTGCGCGGGCCGGATCCGGCCGAGGATGCGGTGGAGCTGGACACTGACGGGAACGTGTTCGACTGCGGCCTGGTCGATCCGGGCTGTCATGTGTCCAACTGGTTCGCCGACTTCGTCATCAGCGGGTTGAACCCCGCCCTGGGGTGGCTCGCCGAGAAGGCGTTCCACACCCCGCTGCCGTCCGAGGGGATGAAGGGGCTGCACGCCGGGATCCTGGTCACCGCGAATGTCCTGTTTGTGTTGTTGGTGGTGGCAGGCGGTCTGGTGGTCATGGGCTACCGGACCTTCCAGGACCGCTACTCGGCCACCGAGATCCTGCCCCGCCTCGTGTTCGCCTTCGTAGCGGCGAACGCCTCGTTGTGGGTGTCCACGGAGATCGTGCGGTTGTCCAACGGTGTGGCGGCGGCTATCGGTGCTGATGGCATCAACGCCCGCGAAGCGGCGGTCAACTTCCGGGACCGCCTCGATGTGCTGTTGGCCGAGGCGGTGGTCTTCACCATCCTGCTTTTGGTGGTCGCGGTGGTGCTGCTGGTGGTGTGGATGGTCACCGAGGCGGTGCGCATCTGCACGGTCATCGTGCTGGTGATCGCCGCGCCGGTCCTGTTGATGTTTCATGCGCTGCCGCAGACCAACCGGATCGCCGAGCTGTGGTGGAAGTTGATGGCGGGGCTGTGCGCGATCCCGATCGCCCAGTCATTGGTGTTCATCACGATGATGCGGCTCTTCTTCGAAGGGCAGATGACCCTCTTCGGCGCCCTGAACCCCACCGCCGACGACGTTGGCGGAGCGGACTGGCTGCTGCAGATCATGCTGCTTCTGGTGCTGCTGTATACGCAGATCCGGATCCCGGCCTGGGTGAAGAAGCTGATCTGGGAGCCGACCCATCCGGGGAGTTCACCGATCGCCGCCCTGGTGCGGAACCTGGCGTGGATGCTGGCCTTCCGGTCCCTGGGCAACCTGCGCATGCCCGGGGTGTTCACCCACGGGCTCAACCTCGGACTGAAATGGCCCCAGCTGGGCTGGCCGGGCCGCACCCCGGGCAGGAAGCTGCCCCGCTACAAGCCCGGGCCGCCTTCCGGACTCCAGCCTTTGCAGCCGCAGGCGTGGTGGTACCGGCCCCGGCACGAGGTGCCCGAACCCATCGGGGCCCTGCCCGGCCCCCGACTCGCGCTCTCCGGGCCGGGCGGAGGTTCGCCTTGGCCTCGTCCCCAGGGTGGCCCGCCCGGACCACCGGGCCTGCCGGGGCCTCGGGCGCTGCCCCCGGTTCCTGACCCCCGTGTGGGGGCGCCCGCCCCGCCGCGCCGGGCCTTGGTGGAAGGACGGATGCCCGGATCACCGAGGACGGGGCAGCAGGTGCTGTTCGGCCGCCCGGCTTCGCCGCAGGCGGGGCCGTCGGCAGCGGGAGCACCTCCTCAGCGCCGGTGGCGCCAGGGTGTGTTGCCGACACCGCCGCCTGTGCGGGTGCCCGGGCGGCGAGCTCCGGAACGGGTGGCGGACGTGTGGGTGAGGCAGCAGGGCGAGCCGAGGCGGCCCGCGCACGTCAAGGGACAGCGGCCCCTGTTCCCCAACCCCAAACGCAGGTGGAAGCAGTACGGGCTGTTCCCGCGCCCCAAGAACAACGCGCAGTGATCGTCCGACGAGGAAGGAATCGGCGTGGTTTCTGAGGAGCCGTCGTCGTGGCAGGGGCGCATCCCCGCCGACATCGACCGGAGCGAACCCGTCCTGTTCAACTTGACCGCCCGCCAGTGCCTGATCATCGCCCCCGTCCTACTCGGTGCATGGGGCGCCTACCTGCTGCTGCGTGAGGCGGTGCCGCTGTGGGTCTTCGCCCTGGCCTTGGCCCCGGTCCTGGGGGTGGCCATCGCCGTCGCCTTGGGCGAGCGCGACGGCCGGGGCCTGGAACGGGTCGCGGCCAGCGCGCTGGCGTGGGCACGAGCCCCCAAGCACCTGGTCCCAGCTCCGTCGGGGGAGATCCCACGCGTGCCCGGGTGGGCCCCGCGCCTTCGCTCGAGTCCCCGGTTGGAACCGCTTCGCCTCCCGGCCTCAGCGATCACCCCGGACGGGGTGGTGGACCTGGGTGGGCGGTGCGCGGTGATGATCTCCTGCACCACGCTGCCGTTCCAGCTCGCCTCGGGGCGTGAGCAGGACCAGACCCTGGCCGCTTTCGCCGGGGTGGTGGACGCGCTGTCCGAGCCGGTGCAGGTCCTGGTGCAGCGGCGCAGGGCGGACCTGTCGTCCTTCACCGCGATGGTCCGCGACAACACCAGCCATCTGCCGCATCGGGCGTTGGTCGAAGCCGCGGTGGCGCACGCCGACTTCCTGGACGAGCTGGCCCGCACTCACGAGCTGTCGCATCAGCAGGTGGTGGTTGTGGTCACCGCCACCGGTTCCGCCCACCGGGCGGGGGCGGCTCTGCGACGCACCGCACAGGACACCGCTGATCGGCTCGCGACTCTCGGTATCCGCACCCACGTCCTGGCGGGAGTCGAGGCGGAGCAGGTCCTGCGCCAGGCGATGGCCTCCCCAGCAACGGGGCTTACCGGCCACGATGTCGATCACCACCCCAGCACCGACCACCGCGAGGAACACGCACACGAACGAGAGGGAGGAGAGCGTTGATGGGACTCCACAAGCCCTGGACACGAACCGGGTCGCCCGCTTTGGGAGGGCCCGCCATCGGAGTGGGGGCACGCCACCTTCAGGTCGAGGGCGGGGTGTGTCAGACCCTGGCGGTGGTCGGGTTTCCGCGCCAGGTGAGTGCGGGGTGGGCCGAACCTTTGCTCACCTACCCTGGGCAGCTCGACATCGCCTTCCACCTGGTCCCGGTCCCGGCACCGACCGCGGCGGCCCGGTTGCGTAAGCGGCGGGCGCGGTTGGAGTCGGCGCACCGCACCAGCGCCTCCCAGGGGAGGGTGGAGGATCCGCGCCAGGTGACGGCGGCGATGGATGCCGCTGAGATCGCCGACCGCATCGCTACCGGACAGGGCCGGTTGTTCCAGGTGGCGGTGTACGTCACGGTGCACGCCCCCACCGTGGAGGCGTTGGAGGCCGAACTGGGGCAGGTGCACGCCCTGTGTGCCTCGTTGTTGGTGGACGCGGTCCCGGCGACGTTTCGGACGGTGCAGGGGTGGATCTCCACCCTCCCGCTCGGCACGGATGTGCTGGGGATGGGCCGGTTGATGGACACCGACGCCGTCGCCACGTTGTTGCCGTTCACCTCGCCGGAGCTGGTCGCGGACCTGGGGGAGACGACGGTGGTCTATGGAACCAACACCCACTCCTCCGGTGTCGTGGCCTGGGACCGGTTCTGCGGTGGCCTGGACAACCACAACAGCGTGATCCTCGCCCGCTCCGGGGCGGGCAAGTCCTACCTGGCCAAGCTGGAGGTCCTGCGGTCGTTGCTGGTGGGGGTGCAGGTCGCGGTCATCGACCCCGAGGGCGAGTACGTCCGTCTGGCTGACGCGGTGGGCGGCACCACCCTTCGTTTGGGGGCGGAGGAAGACCGGTTGAACCCCCTTGCTCTCTCAGCCGTTGAGGTCGACGCGCAGGGTTTCACGAACCGGGCGCTGTTCCTGCACACCCTGATCACCGCGATGGTTGGAGAACTCACCCCTACGGAGAAGGCGGTGTTGGATCGGGCGATCATCGCCGCCTACGCCGAGGCTGGGATCACCCGGGACCCGGCCACCTGGGTACGGCCTGCACCCGTGCTCGCGGACCTGTCCGCGGCGCTGGAGGAGGTCGCGACCGACCCCGGGACGGGGGATGACCTCGGCCAGGCTGCTGGGCGGTTGGCGGACCGGTTGGATCCCTTCGTCCATGGGTCGCACGCGGCCCTGTTCAACGGGCCCTCCACCGGCCAGGTGGACGGGCACCTGACCGTGGTCTCCCTGAAGGAGTTGCCCGACGAGACCCGCCCGGTGGGGGTGTTGTTGGCGTTGGACGCGATCTGGCGGAACGTCACCACCAGCACCCGCACGGGGCCGCGCATGGTCGTGGTGGACGAAGCCTGGCTTCTGCTCCAGGATCCGGCCGCGGCCCGCTACCTCGCCCGCCTGGCCAAGGCCGGACGCAAGCACTGGGCGGGGCTGACCCTGATCACCCAGGACGTGGGGGACGTGCTCGGTACCGACCTGGGGCGGGTGGTCGTCGCCAACGCCGCCACCCAGATCCTGCTCAAACAGGCTCCGCAGAACCTCGACCAGGTGACCGAGACCTTCCATCTCTCGGCGGGAGAGTCCCACCTGGTCGCCACCGCCGCACGAGGCAGCGCGCTGTTGGTTGCCGGGCACCAGCGGGTGGGGTTCCACCCGATTGCCTCACCGGCCGAGCATCGGCTGATCACCTCCGATCCGGCAGAACTCGCAGCCCTGGAAGCAGAGAAACGAGCAGAACATGGGCCGGAATCTGGGGTCTCCGGCCACAGCACCGACAGGTTCGGGGACGGGTCGGAGGCATGATGGTCGACTTCCTGCTCAATGGAGGGTTCTTCCTCCTGCTCGGCGCAATCCCCACGGCCGGTGCGCTGGTGGTCGCGGCGGTGTTGGAGGTGAGGTGGGCCCGCCACCGCTACCTGTCGAAGGATGCGCGGATGGTGGAGATCCTGCCCCCGCCCCAGGCCACGTTGGACAACGCCACGGAGTTCTGGAACCACACCCTGGGCTTGCTCAAGCCCCGCTGGTCGCGGTGGTTGATCCAACCCCACCTCGCGCTGGAGGTTGTGGCCTCCGCTGCTGGGGTGCGGTTTCAGGTGTGGGTGCCCGGGACCGTCCCACCGGGCGCGGTCGAGCGGGCGATCAGCTCGGCCTGGCCCGGCGCCACCACCTCCACCCGCCACCTCACCCCCGACGCATCCCCGCTCCCGGAGGAGGCCTACACCACGGGGGGACACCTGCGGCTCGGTCGGGCTGAGGTGTTCCCGCTGCGCACGAAGTTCACCACCGACCCGGCCCGCCCTCTGCTGGGAGCGCTGGAGGACCTGGCCGAGGGCGAGCACGTCCTGGTGCGCATCACCGCGCGTCCGGCGACGGGCTGGCGGCTGGCCCGGGCCCGCCAGGCGGCGGCCCGCCTACACGGCCACCCTGGTTTGGCGACCACGTTGCTGGATGCCGTGGATCCCACCGTCCATGGCAGCACCCGCCCCCGACCCGCGATGCTGCCTGGGACGGGGGATGACGTGAGGGCGATCCTGACCAAGGCGTCCAGCCCTCGGTTGGCGTGCGATGTCGCCTACATCCTCACCACCACCCACCAGGGCGAAGCCGCCAAGGAACGGCTGCGGGGGCGGGCGCATGGGGTGGCCTCGAGCTTCGCGGCGTTCACCTCGGGCACCAACCACCTGGACCGCCGCTTCATGCTCAAGCCCGCCTGGTGGGCGACCAACCGGTTCCTGGGCTGCGGGTTCTTGCTCACCAGCAGCGAGCTGGCAGGGGTGGCTCACCTGCCCACCGACAGCACGGTCCCGGGATTGATCCGCGCTGGGGCTCGACCGGCCGCACCCTCGCCCGCGATTCCGCGGGGAGGTGAGGGCACCAGGGTGATCGGCGATGCCGACGCCGGAATTGACCGTCCGGTGGCGGTGGGGGTGGCCGAGTCGCGCCAGCACACCCACATCCTCGGCAAGACCGGGTCGGGCAAGTCCACCCTGCTGGCGAACATGGTGCTCCAAGACGCCGAGGCGGGCCGGGCCGGTCTGGTGATCGACCCGCGCGGGGACCTGGTCACCGACATCCTGGCCCGTTTGCCCGAACACGCCATCGACAAGGTCGTGCTGTTCGACCCCGACGACAACGCCGCACCGCCGAGGTTGAACCTGCTGCAGGGCGGGGACCCGGACTTCGTCTCGGACACGGTGGTGGGGATCTTCCGCCGCATCTACTCCGACTACTGGGGTCCTCGGACCGACGACATCCTGCGCGCCGCCACACTCACCCTGACCAGGGCTAAGGATCCCACCCTCACTCTCGGGCACATCCCGCGCCTGCTCGCTGACGACGCTCTGCGCAAGCAGGTCATGACGCTGGTTTCCGAGAAGTCCGGCGTGGACGCCGCCCTGGCCGACTTCTGGGGCTGGTACGGGGCGCTGACCGAGTCCGCCCGCTCGGCGGTCACGGGGCCTGTGCTCAACAAGCTGCGTACCGCGCTGCTGCGCCGGTGGGTGCGCCAGGTGGTCGCGTCGGGGCCGTCGACGATCGACCTGCCGACCCTGTTCGACACCGGCCACCTGGTGCTGCTCCGCTTGCCGAAGGGACGGCTGGGTGAGGACACCTCCAGCCTGATCGGGTCGTTCGCGCTGGCAGCCACGTGGCAGGCGGTCACCGCACGCATCTACACCCCCGAACACCGGCGCAGCGATCTGTGCGCGTACGTGGATGAGTGCCAGAACTTCCTGAACCTGCCCGGGTCGCTGGAGGACATGCTGGCCGAGGCCCGCGGCTACCGGCTCGGACTGACGCTCGCCCACCAGGAGCTCGGACAGCTCCCCGCCGAGTTGCGTAAGGCGGTGTCGGCGAACGCGCGCACGAAGGTCTACTTCACCGCCTCCCCCGACGACGCCGCGAGCCTGTGCCAGCACACGCTGCCGGTGCTGGGGGACTACGACCTGACGAACCTGGGCGCCTACCAGGCGGCGGTGCGCCCGCTGGTGGAGGCGAAGGAACAGGGGGCGGCGACGGTGCGCACCCGCCCCCTCCCACCCCCGATCCCGGGTCGGGCGACGCAGGTCCGTGAAGCCGCGCGCCGTCATGGCGCGGAGACGGCAGACGAGGCCGCCTCGTCGGAGGAGTTCGGTGAGGAGCTGCTGGATGACTGAGCACGGGTACACGCTGGTGTCGTTGATGACCCGGCTGACCGAACGCGACATGGCGATCGTGGGCGACGTCCATGACCACCAGACGCTCACCACCCATCAGATCACCCGGGTGCACTTTCCCGAAGCGTGCGCCCGGAGGGCCAGGCGGCGTCTGCAGCTCCTGCACCGCTACGGGGTACTGGACCGGTTCCGCCGGTACACGCCGCGAGGCAAACTCCCCGACCACTGGATCCTCGCCCCCACAGGGGCGGAGCTGCTGGCCTACCACCGCCACGTCCAGGTATCCGACCTGGACTTCCACTCCGACCAAGCAGAGCGGTTGGGCTACTCCAGGCAGCTCGGGCACATCGAGGGGCTGGCCGAGAGCTTCGTGCGTTTCGCCGAGGCCGGCCGGGGACCAGGGAAGCTGGTGCGCTGGTACGGCCAGCGCGAGTGCGCGCGCCAGTGGGGGTCACGCATTCGCCCGGACGGCTACGTGCGCTGGCGCCAGGAGGAGAGCGTCCTGCGCGCTTTTTTCGAGTACGACACCGGGACCGAGCCTTTGTCCAAGGTCCGCCGCAAAATGGTGGGGTACGCGAACCTGGCACGGCACCGCGAGGTGCCCTCGATCGTGCTGTTCGCGGTCCACTCCGACCAGCGCGCCCAGCACGTGGAGACGACGCTGGCCCAGGACGTCTCCGAAACGGTCGGGGTGTATGTGACCACTCATGCTCAGATCACCGGGCAGGGACCGGCAGAAGCGGTGTGGCGGATCGTGGGCTCCTCGGGTTCTGGAGACCGGTTGAGGTTGGTGGACATCGCCCGCCGCCACCCCCTCCCCGAGCAGGGGCAGGGAGGAGGGTGATCCGACTCGCGATGGGTGCGGCGGGGGTGGTCTTCCTGGTGGTGCCGGTATTCATCGGCGCACTGTCGGACACCGAGCATCGGGCCGCTCCCGTTCCCGGCCAAGTGGAAGGGATCCCGGATGTGGTATTGGGCGCCTACGCCCAAGCGGCGGGGCAGTTGGAGGTCGAGTATCCGGGGTGTGTGGGGATGACGTGGCCCGTCCTGGCCGGGATCGGGAAGGTTGAGTCGAACCACGCGGCCGGACACAAGATCTCCTCGGAGGGGCGGGTGCACCCGCCGATCATCGGCCCTCGTCTGGACGGGTCGGGGGCCGGGGGCAACACGACGGCGCACACCGACAGCGACGGCGGGGTGTGGGACGGGGATGTGGAGTTCGACCGGGCGGTGGGGCCGATGCAGTTCCTCCCATCCACCTGGGCGTCCCATGGTTTCGACGCCATCGGTGACGGCGTCGCGGATCCGCACAACGTCGTCGACGCGGCGTGGAGTGCGGCGGTGTACCTGTGCGTCAGCAACCCGCACGCAACGGTCGTGGACTTCGGTGACGAGGACGATCTCGAGGCGACGCTACTGCGCTACAACCGCTCGGCGTCCTACGTGGAGGAGGTGAGGGGGCATATCGACGCCTACGCCGAGCTGGCCGCCCACTCGGCCTCAGCACCCGGTTCGGGGACGGAGGCCAGTAGCGCGCAGGGGCGGGTCGCGGTGGAGTGGGCTTTGGCCCAGGTCGGTAAGCCGTATCTGTGGGGTGGCACGGGGCCGGGGACGTTCGACTGCTCGGGGTTGGTGATGCGGGCGTGGGAGGCGGCGGGTGTGGGCCTTCCGCGGGTGACCACCGACCAGGTCCACGCGGGAAGGCGCGTCGGGCTCAAGGAGGTGCGGCCGGGGGATCTGCTGTTCTATGACACCGGAGCACCCGGTGGGTCGCCCTCACACGTGACGATGTACGTCGGCGACGGGCAGATGGTCAACGCCCCAGGAACGGGACGGTTCGTGCGGGTCGAGCCGGTCAACGGCGAGTACTACCGTGCCCGGTTCGTGGCGGCCGTCCGACCGGGCTGACAGCCCCCCACCGCCGCTGTGGGCGCGGACACCCCCTGCGTGGGGGTGTCCGCGCCCACGACGTGTTGGACTTCTGTCGGGACGGCTGAGTCCCTCACACCTGACGGCGGTGTCGAGCGCCCATCTTTTTTCGTGTGCCATGACTTTTCTGAACCAAGCGGGTTGAAACTTCTCGCGAGTATGGGGAAACATCAAACCCGCTGGTCATCCCGGGTGAACACGACCATTCCTAATTATCCGGTCTTATTCGTATGCCTGAAATGGGGTCATTCGCCATGCCTGTATGCGGCTTGAGAAACATCCACCTCGACCTGTCCTCGCCGGGGGCTGACACCAGATAGCAGAGCTGATCGCGTCGTGTCGGGCGGGGTGAGGAAGCGCAGCTCCGAGGGGCGGCCGACATTCGGGGTCATTGACACCTCTCCGGCCCAAAACACGAGCACGCCATCGTCGAGAAGACAACCCAAACAGAGAGCCGCCTCGGACGGTGATAGCAGCACCGACCGAGGCGTGATCCACCACCTGACAGCAGCAGGAGGAAGATCTATGAGCCATGGTACGGGTCGGCACCGCAGGCGCCGACAAGGATGGGCCAGCCGTGCGCGGCAGGCCGTGGGCGCGGTGCTCGCGACGATCGCCGGAAGGAAACCCGCACAACCGTCACGCCCAGCCCCGCTGACCAGCACGACGCCTTCGCCCGCGCGACCGGAACCCGCGAGTCCACCGACCTCACTTCCGGACCGTGAACCGGAGTGGACCAAGCACTACGAGGAGGCGCGGCGCACCCACGCGAATCGGGCGTGGGACCTGTTCACCCGGGGCGAGACGGAAACCTCGGCCGACACCGTGGTGGAGCTGCCGGAATTCGGGTGGTGTGAGGACGACGACGGAGTGC
Source organism: Nocardiopsis sp. KDC1DS13DA1 (assembly GCF_055632325.1). Classification (NCBI taxonomy): domain Bacteria; kingdom Bacillati; phylum Actinomycetota; class Actinomycetes; order Streptosporangiales; family Nocardiopsidaceae; genus Nocardiopsis; species Nocardiopsis sp. KDC1DS13DA1. The sequence goes on along the minus strand of NZ_JBVMUY010000006.1, from coordinate 84,870 downwards.
GGGCGGTGCGCCCCTATCTGGTCGCGCACGAACAGCGCCAACGCGCCGAACGGCGACGAACGTCTCCCCAAGCTTCTTTCCAGCCAGCGTCCACACCTCGTGCGTGTGACCAAGGTACTGATTCGGGAACTCCTGGCGAGTGGGACGAATTGGCGGGGCTGATTCGCCAATGGCACGCGCAACGCACGCCCGTGGCGTGACGAACGAGCGGTGATTCGGGCCTGTCTCCTTGCTGGAGGCGGGCCCTTTCGTTTGCCTCGCCTTCGTGTTTGCGCAGGTAGGGCGTGCGACATCAGATCGCGGTGGTTCTCTTCACATTTTTGGTCACTGTGAGTATCCGAAAACTGGTTGTGTCGTTACTCTGGGTGTGGTTAGTGTCACTCATCGAAAGCGCGGTGTTGGGGCCGTGCCCGGTGAGGAAACGGCGGTGAGGCATGCGCGGGCCTGTGACGGGTTGGGTGGCGGCAGCGTTGGTCCTGGCGGGATGCGCGGTAGAGGAGAGCGATCCCAGCAGCGAGCCGATGCCCACGCCCCCCACTCTTACGGCGCAGGCCAGCCCGTCTCCGACAGCGGAGGAGGCGGCGGTGGATGCCTACCTCGGGATGTGGGGGACGGTGGTCGAAGGCTCCCACGAAGGCACGGTCGGCCACCCGGATCTGGACAAGTACGCCTCGGGGCAGGCACTTGAACTCACCTCAGCGATGCTCCAAGGAGTGGTGGCGATAGGGGAACCAGTACTGAATCCCCAGGTGGTCGCCACCGAGCTCGATGACGATCCTGTCACTGTGCGTGTCGAGGATTGCGTCGACAGCTCGGGGTGGCTGGTCACGGACGAAGGCGAACCCGCCGATGTGGGGGAGAGAAAGCGCCTCGTCTCCGCCTCGGTTGTCTCCACCGACCATGGCTGGCGCGTGGACGACCTCTGGCTGGAGGACTACGGATCATGCTGACCCGAACGTTCCCACACCCAGGGGCAACGCTCGGTGTGGGGTTTGTTGTGGTGTTCCTGGTCTTGTCTGCGCGGCCCGCCGCAGCCGAAACCCACGACTTCCTCGCCGATACCGACTGCTCGGGCAGTTCATGTCAGGTCACCATCCACAGCCCACCCCGTGAGCCGCCCCTGCCCAGTACGCCGTCTGGCGAGATCGGGAACACAGGTGTTTCTGAGACGCCTTGTGTGACTCCGGAAACGACCCGGTGCAGGGGGGTCCTACAGCCTCGGGTGGCGGAGTCGGAGTTTGACCCAGGAGCGCTGGCTGAGCAGGCCCGGGCGAGGATGCGGCTGCCCGAGCCCGACATCGGGACCGCGCCGCCTCTGGACAGGCCGAGGTTCGTGAACCTGCCCGCCTGGATGTGGATCGACGAGCAGGACTGGGAGCCGGTGTCGGCGACCGCGTCGGTCAGCGCCGGATCGGTGACGGTGGTCGCCTCTCCGCGGCGGGTGGTGTGGGACACCGGTGACGGGCGCGAGGTGGTGTGCGAGGTGCCGGGCACGGTGTTCTCCCCGCAGGTCTACCGGGAAGAGGGGTCTCCGGACTGCGGCCACACCTACATCACCCTGCCCCCGGGCGGCGCTGGTGCTCGGGTGGATCTGACGGCGGTGTGGGAGTGGGCGGTGTCATGGTCGGCCACGGACGGGCGGGGCGGGGAGTTGGAGGACCTGGCCACCGCGTCGACGGTGGCGGTGCCGGTGAGTGAGATCCACGCGGTCGTCACTGACGTCCGCTGACAGCGCAGCAATCACGTTGAGGACGGAAGGGGGAGGGATGGTCGCGCTCGCGAATCCCAAACAAACCGATCGGGAAACCAGCAAAACAGATGAGAAGAACACCGGACAGGCATGGGAGTCGGTGCGGCTGGCGACCCTCTCACGCCGCCGGTGGAAGTGGGCCTTGCTCGCGGCAGGGTTGATCGGTGCGGGAGGTATGGCCGGGGCCTGGGCTGGGTGGGTGTTGGATGACGCGCGTCCGGTCGCGGTGCTGGCGGCCGATCTCCCGGCCGGGCACGTGCTCACCGCCTCCGATGTGAGGTCGGTCGAGGTGGCCGAGGCTGACGGAGTGCGGATGTTGTCCCCGCAGGAGGTGGAGGGACAGGTGTTGACCCGGCCGACGCTCGCGGGTTCTTTGTTGGTGGATGGTTCGGTCGGGGATCGCGTGGTGTGGCCGGATCTGGGGCAGGCGGTGGTGGCGGTTCCCGTGTCCACGGTGCCCCAGGGCCTGGAGGCAGGGGCCACCGTGGACGTGGTCACCCCCACAGGAGGCGATGGTGATGCGGACGGTCCGCTGCGTGCGGTCACGGGGTCGGTGCACCGGGTCGTGCCCGACGAGGACACCCTCGGGGCCGGGCAGCAGGTGGTGGAGGTGGTGATGTCCCGCAACCAGGCCACCTACGTCTCCCGTGCGGTGGCCCAGGCGCCAGCGCAGCTCCTAGTCCTGAACCCGCACGACGATGCGCGGGCGGTCGCGGTGATGGGAGGTGGGGAATGATCGTCGCGGTGTGCTCCCTGGGCGGGGCTCCGGGGGTGACGAGTCTGGCGACCGCCCTGGCGGCGGCCTGGCCCTCGTCCCCGGTGACGGTTCCGGTGCTGGTGGAGGCCGACGCCTCCGGTGGGGATCTGGCGGCCTGGCACGGCATCGACCTCCACGACTCTCCGGCGGGGGTGGTGTCATTGGCCGCCGCCTCCCGCACACCAGTACCGGTGTCTCTGCCTGCGGATGTGTGGGTGGAGGCGGGCGTGGCCAACGCGGCTGAGGCGAACACACCGATGCTGAACCACGCGGTGGAGCTGCCCGGTGGGCTGCGGGTCGTACCTGCCCCAGCTGACCCGTTGGAAGCGGGAAGGGCCGTGGACATGCTGGCCCACAACCCGGCCCTGCTGCGAACCGGTCGGGTGAGCGTGGTGGATGTGGGTCGGGCGGTACCGGGGTCTGCGGGGGCGGCCCTGGTCCGTCACGCCGATGTTGTCGTGGTCCTCACCGAACCGAGCGATGTGGGGCATGCCGCCCGGTTGCGGGCGTGCGCCCCGGTCCTGGCCTCACTCCGCGACGAGGGAGCGCGCGTGGGGTTGACCATCGCCGGGTCCTGCCCGCACTCCAACAGTGAGGTGTCGAAGGTGGCGTCGGGGTTGCCGGTGTGGGCGCGTATCCCGCGCGACCCCACCGGAGCGGGGCTGGTGCGGGGCGAGCATCATCCCCCCACCCGGCTACGCGATCGCTGGGCCGCTTGGTGGTCTGAGCGGCGCGACCCCGACAGCCTGGAGTGGATGCCGTTGATCAAGGCCGCCAAGTCCCTGGCGGAGCTGTGCGACGACTTCTCCGGCCTCGGCCTGTCCCACGAGGAACAGAAGGAACAGGATCTCGGCATGTCCAAAGAACAGCGTGACTCGACGGTGGTGAACATAGCGTGACGGCGACGAACGACATCCCGCGCCTCCCGTCGCCTCGGGAAGCAGGGGCGGACGAGGTCTCCCTTCGGGCTACCGCGGTGGCCCTGGCCGTCCGGGTCACCGAACAGCTCATCACCACCCCCGGCGAGGCGGTGGATGAGGACCGGGTGGCCCAGCTCGTGAACCGGTTGCTGGAGGAACGGGCCCGCACCGCCCTGATCCAGGGAACAGCAGGATTAACACCAGCGGACGAGGCCCGGCTGCGGCAACTGGTTCTGGACCACGTCCTGGGACTGGGCCCGCTGGAGGAGCTGCTCGCCGAACCGGACGTGGAGAACATCCACGTCATCGGCAACGACCCGGTGATCGTGGACTTCGGCGGAGGCCGCCGAGAACACCGCCCGGCGGTGGCGGACACCGACGCCGACCTCGTCGCGCTCGTTCAGCGGGCCGCCGCCCGCGCCCCCGGTGGGGAGCGCCGCTTCGATACAGCGGCGCCGATCCTGTCCATGGAACTGCCCGGAGGGGAGAGGCTGTCGGCGGTGATGCCCGGCATCGCGGCCCGACCGACAGTGACGATCCGCCGCCACCCCACCCACCACCTGCGATTGAAGGACCTGGCCCGCTCAGGGATGGTCGACCAGACCGCACGCGAGTTGCTCATCGCGGCGCTCCGGGCCCGAGCGAACCTCATCATCAGCGGTGCCACGAACGCGGGCAAGACCACCCTGCTGCGCGCCCTGCTGAGCCTGCTCGATGGAGAGCGGGTCATCACCATCGAGGACTCCCTCGAACTGGGGCTGCACCGACACCTGCCCGATGCGGACGTGGTCGCCTTGCAGGGCCGCCCCGCGAACATCGAAGGGGTCGGCGAGGTGACATTGGCCGAGCTGGTACGGGCGGCGCTGCGGATGTGCCCAGACCGGGTGATCGTCGGAGAGACCCGAGGCCCGGAGACCCTCGCACTGCTGAACGCGATGTCGATGGGCACAGACGGGTCGATGTCCACCATCCACGCCTCGTCCAGCCAGCAGGTGTTCACCAAACTGGCCGCCTACTGCGCACAAGCCCCGGAACGGTTGACACCTTCGGCGACAGCATCCCTAGTGGGGACGGCGGTGCACCTGGTCGCCCACATCGACACCACCCCGGCCGGGGAGCGCGTAGTCACCAGCGTTCGCGAGGTCGTGGGTTCGGAGGGCGAGCAGGTCATCTCCAACGAGCTGTATGTTCGAGCGGTCGACGAACCCGTCGGGACCGTGGCGTGCGCTCCCAGCGGTTCGGTCGGCCAGCGCCTGGTGAGGGTCGGGTACACGGGACGGGGGTGGGCGTGATGCCCGGCTGGGATTGGACGGTTGGGGGACTGGCCTTCGGCGGAGCCCTGCTGGGGGCAGGGGCCGTCTGTGCCGTCTACGCGTTGAGCTTCGTCCCCTGGCACACGGTCTCCACCGCGCCTTCGCTACGCCGTTGGACCACTCTTCTGCGCCAGCGCCGGTTGTGGATGCGCATGTTTGGAGCCCTTGCTGCTGGGGCCGTGGTTGGTGTGGTGACGGGGTGGCCGATCGGGGTCGTGCTCGCCGCAGCGGCCGGGTGGTCGATGCCCGCCCTGCTCGGCCCCGACACCACGGCCCGGGCCGAAGCCGACCTCGCCGAAGCCCTCGCCTCCTGGGCCGAACAGCTCCGCGACATGATCACCGCAGCCTCGGGGTTGCACCAGGCCATCACCGCCACCGTGCCCGTCGCCCCGGACCTGATCCGCGAGCACGTCCAGGCGTTGGAGGCCCGGCTGCGCGCCGGACAGCCGATGGAGCAGGCCGCCACGGTGTTCGCTGAGAAGGTCGACTCCGACCTGGGCGACCTGATCGCGATCACCCTGACCATGGGCGCCTCCCGCCAGAGCGGAGACGTGGCCGGGGCCCTGTCCAGGTTGGCGGAAACGGCCCGCGAGCGGGCGACGACGGTGGGCCGGGTGTCGGCGTCGCGGGCCAGGGTGCGCTCCTCGGTGCGCATCATCGCCGCCGCCACCACCCTCATGCTCCTGGGCATGGCTGCGTTCAACCCCGCCTTCCTCCAGCCACTGGGCACGCTGTCTGGCCAGCTCGTGCTCGCACTGGCCGGAGGGCTGTGGGCGGCCTCGTTCTTCTGGTTGGCCCGCCTCGCCTCACCGCCGAAGACACCGCGCCCCTTCCGCCCCGCCTCCGTGGAAGCCGCCACGGTAGGAGGTGGCGTCCGTTGAGCGTTCTCATGCTGGGCGCGGCCGGAACCTTCCTGGGGGCCGGAGTGTTCGCCGCCGCCTACGGTCTACGTCGTCCCACGCTCGTCGAACGCCTCACACCTCGCCCGGCTCCGAAGCCGTCGGCTCCTTCCGGACGAGGGTGGGCGCAGCGGATGGGTCACCGTGCGGGACGCCTCATGGCCAGGGCGGGTATCCCTGGTCCGGCCATGACCCGAACCCTTCAGGTGTTGGGAACGCCGGTGGATGCCTACCGGGCGGAGAAGGCCGCAGCCACCGGCGTCGGAGTCCTGCTGGCAGCGGTACTGGTCACGGTCGGCGGTGCGGTCCTTCCCACCCCTGGGGTCGCGTGGCTGCTCGCCGGACTGGCTGCTGGTGTCTGCTTCCTGGCCCCGGATCTGGCTGCTCGTCACGCTGCCGCCGAACACCGGGCCGAGCTGCGCGCCGTCGTCTCCGGTCTGGCTGACCTGGTCGTCATGGGGTTGGCGGCGGGCGCGGGAACCACCAGCGCCCTCACCACCGCCCTTCAACACGGGCACGGCCGCGCTCCGGAGCGTCTCCGCCAGGCCGTGCACGTTGCGACCCTGCGCCACCGGCCCGAGTGGGAAGGCCTGGAGTCCCTCGTCCAGGAGACGGGGGTGCGCGAGCTCGGTGAGCTGGCCGCGTCGTTGCGGTTGGGCGGTGCGTCGGGGGCGCGTACCCGCACCTCGTTGACGGCGAAGGCGTCGTCGTTGCGGGCCCGCCGTTTGGCGGAGGCCGAGGCCGCCGCGCACGCGGCCACCGAACGCATGACCCTGCCCACCACGGGCCTGGTGGCCGGGTTCCTGGTGCTGATCAGCTATGTCGCCCTCACCCACGTGATGGCCGGTTTCTAGACAGAAAAAGAGGGTTGCTGATGCAAGGGCTCCTTCGGCGTGCCCACAGCCGTGTACGCACCTGGCTCATATCGTCACGCGGTGTCAGATCGGATGCGGGGTCGGCGACCACGGACTGGATCCTGATCATCATGGTGTCGATCACCATCGCCACCGTCGTCGGAGGCATCCTCGTGAGGGAGTTCACCACGGCGGCCGAGTCCATCGACCTGGGCGTGAACCGATGACCAGGCGGTACCAGCGGTGGGGGAGCCGCAGTGACCGGGGGAGCGCGGAGCCGCTGTTCATCCTGCCGATCGTGTTCGTGATGGTGGTGGGGGTGGCACAGGTGGGGGTGTGGGCGCATGCCCAGCACCGTGCCCAGGCGATCGCCGCCCAGACCCTAGCGGCGGCCCGTGCTTTCGACGGCTCCACCGCCTTGGCCCACGAGCGGGCCGAGCAGGCCCAGACCCAGCTGGGCGGCGGGATGCTCCGTCGGGTGGAGGTCGAGGTCGAGCGCACCGTCGACCTCGCGAGTGTGCAGGTGACAGCGCGAAGCGCGAGTCTGCTGCCGGGGGTCGGGTTGCCGGTGGCTTCGGAGCTGTCCGGCCCGGTCGAGCGCCTCACACCATGAACGCTCTGATTCAGTGTGCGCGACGTGGGCTCGGGCATCGTGACGATTCCGGGAGTGCGTCGGTGGAGCTGGTGTTGCTGGCCCCGGTACTGGTCGTGGTCTTGGTGCTGGTGGTTATCGCTGGACGTCAGGTCTCGGCCTCCTTGATCGTCCAGGGCGCCGCCTCGTCCGCTGCACGTGCTGCCTCGCTGCAACGTGACACGGTCTCCGCTCGCGCCCAGGCATGGGGGACTGCCAAGCGGGAGCTGGCCGATCGGGGCGTAGCCTGCACCCCCTTTACCGCCGCCGTGGACACCACACGGTTCGAAGCGGGTGGCTCTGTGTCGGTGGAGGTGGCGTGCACGGTCACCGTCATCGACCTGGGCGGCCTTGGCGGGCAGCGCACCCTGTACGCCACCGCTACCTCACCGATCGATCCCTACCGAGGACAGGAGCCATGAACCGACTGACAGAGCGGTGGCGAGGTCAGGACGAGGGTCAGGCGTCGGTGTTCCTGCTCATGCTCGTGCCCGTCGTGATGATCGTGTTCGCGTTGGTGTGGGAGGCGGGACAGATGTTGGTGGCCAAGGCGGAGCTGTTGTCGGTGGCGCATTCCGCGGCACGTGCCGGGGCCCACCAGCTGGACGGCTCGGCGAGCCTTGCCGGGGGGAGCCCGGTCCTGGACGCTGACGAGGCCAGCCAGGCCGCCCTCGACCACCTGGGCTCAGCAGGTTTGGGCGGTCAGGTGGTCGTTGAGGACAACCGGGTGGTCGTGCTGGCCCGTAGCACCTTCACCCCCGCCCTGTTGCCGGTTAGGTCCCGTGAGATCGAGGCCGAGGCCACCGCGACCGCGCTCCACCCCCCGCTGGGGTGATGCCGCCCTGGGGCGTGCGGCTCATGTCCCGGAACAGATCGGAAGAGAGCGAAAGGGGCTAGGTATGCCGCGAAGTGCGTGGTCCGTGGCGGGGGAAGTCCTGGTCACGGTGGTGCTGTTGGTGGGGCCGCCGTGGTTGGCGACCCGGTTGGAGTGGCCGCTGGGCCAGGACACCACCTGGGTGTGGTTCCTCCAGTACCTGCGCGGAGGGAGCCTCCCCGACGAGGTCGTGCTCGCCTTCTTCGTCGTGTTCCTGTGGGCGGTCTGGGCGGTCCACCTGGTGATCGTCGCCTTGGACATCATCGCCGTAGCGCGCGGGTTGGTGCCCCGGGTGGGGCTGGTGCGATTGATGTGGGTGCTGGTGGCCGGGGGTGCGACCGCGACCTCTACTCAGACCACGGCTCTGGCGGCGCACACGACGGACGCGGTGGCCGAAGCGCCAACCGTGGCCGCCACGCCTCCGGCCCAGGAGACCTCAGAAGTGGGGGAGGAAGCGAAGCCGGGAGACGTCTTCGACCGCACCAGCATCCTGGCGGGGTTCGGGTTCGACTCGGCCGACCTCACCCCAGGGATGGCCGAGTCCTTGGAGCCGACCATCGGGTTGATCGCCGACTTCGGGCACTCGGAGGAGCCGGTCGTGGTGACCGGGCACACCGACCCGATCGGTGACCCCTCCTACAACCGGGGCCTGTCCGAGCAGCGCGCCCAGGCGGTCGCGGACCACCTAGCCGACCAGTTGGACGCCAACGTCGAGATCCAGGTGGTCGGGATGGGGGCTGCCCAACCTCCGTCGCATCCTCGCGCGTCGTATGGCGAGTATCGGCGGGTGGAGATCTCCTACACCCTTCAACGCCCCACCCCCGCCCCTGTGCCCGAGCCATCAGCGGTGTCCGGGGCCGACGCCACCTTCAAGACCTCTTCGGAGGCGGCCTCCGCTCCGGAGCGGGAGGGGGTCGGTGTGACCACCGCGGCCGAGGAGAACACCGTGCTTGACCTCGCCGGGGTCGGGCTGGTCTCCGGGGCGATCGGTGCGGGGGTCGGCTACGCGGCTGGACGACGACGGGCATCGGCGACGCGTCGGAAGCCAGCTACTGGTGGTGGGTCGCTGACCGGTTCTGAGGACCTCTCGGCGGGAGCCGTCACCGATGACACCTCACTGAGCCAGGAGAACCTGGTGCGCCAGGACGCCGAAGGGCTCGCGCGTGGTGTCGTCGACGAGGACGGCTACCTGCTCGTTGCTGACACGGTCCGGGTGAACAGCGCTGGGGGTGTGGCGTTCGTCGGAGTCAACGCGGTGCGTGTGCTCGCTGCCCTGGCCGCAGGCCACGCCCCTGGACCCGTTATCGCCACCCGCCCGGTCGCCACGGCCCTCCTGACAACAGGAACGCCGCTGGGGGGTGTGCAGGTGGCCTCCGACCTCGCTCACGCACTGGTTGTGGTGGAGGCGGAGCTGTTGGCCTGCGCACGAGACCAGGACGAGCGCGGCGACGAGGCTAGCGCACCTGTCGCCATCGTTCCGCCTGTGCTGGTCTTGGTGGAAGCGAGCGACCTGGACGCCGACAAGGGGCTGCCAGCCGTGCTCACTGCCACTTCTGGGGTGCTGGTGTGCGCTCTCGGCGGCACCGACCATGTCGGGGCCACGGTGGACTGCGGGGACACCCACCGGGTGCGGGTTCGAACCTGGGAGGGGGAGGTGACTCGCGAGGGTGCTCTGCGATTGTGGAGCCCACCACAGGGCCGGGAGGAGCGCGAAGGCGCCCCCAGCGACAAGGAACCCCCACCCGTTATGGAACACACCGCTGAAACGGAGGCGGAGGCACCCGGCCAGGGCGAGGAAGAACCGGAACAGCCCCAGGTCCCTGCGAGCTCTGGAGAAGAACATCCCGGGGCCAGTGACGACCACGAGCGCCGCGCCGAGTCAGAACACGCTCCCGGCCCTGAAAGGGACGCGACGGATCAGGTTGAGGGGAGTCAGCCCAAGGTCACCATTCGGCTGTTCGCACCGCACCTGGTGTGTGAGGTCAACGGTCGGGACGTCTTGACCGGAGCGCGTACGGCAGCACGGACGCTGCTGTCGCTTCTCGCGCTGCACCCAAACGGGGTCAGTCTTGCGGAGGCGGCGCAGGTCCTCGCCCCTGGCGCCGAGGACGATGCCGCGAGGAAGGCCGTACACAATGCCGTGAGCCGACTCCGGAAACCTGTGCGGGATGCCTTGGGTACGAACTCCCCCATCGTCTTGCAGGACAAGGGGCGCTACCGGGTACAAGAAGAATTCTTCCATGTCGACGTTTGGGAGTTTGCGCAAGCCTACGCTCGGATCAAGAATCACCGGTCGGAGAGCGAAGAAGAGGACCTGCGGCGACTGGCCGGTGTGTATAAGGCGCATCTTCTCTGTGATGTGGAAGGCGAGTGGATTGAAGATTCTCGCCGCCATTGGCAGATGATGTTTGCGGATACGTGTGTGCGCCTGGCGCGGAAGGTGCCTGGCCATGAAGAGCGCGTCGAACTACTGGAGAGGGTGATCTCCATAGACACTCGAAACGAGGCTCTGTATCAGGAACTAATGGAAGTCTACGCCTCGATGGGGCGCATGGATTCGGTGCACCGAGCGTATAATTCCCTGGCTGAATCCTTGAAGGCTGTCAAGAGTCAACCGAGCCAGCGCAGTAGAGAGCTTTTGGAGAACCTCGAGCGCGGCGCGGGGGCCACACCCTCCACGGCCTGAATGGGTCGAGGCGAGGAAGGGGTGTGTGATGCTGTCCGGTAAGTGGTCCTGTGACGCCGCCGGTAAGTACGCCGGTAAGTGGTCCTGTGCCTGTTCCGGTAAGCGGGCCGCTTAGATCGGCCCACCCACAGGCGACTATCCATGCAGGTCAAGCCCGGTCTGGGTGGGCCTTTCGCAATCCAGACTTATACCCAGTGGGTAGTCATCTTCACGTAGGGGGCGGGCGACCCCCTCCTTGTCCGGGGCGGGCCCGGCCCGCCCCGGCCCCCGCTCAGCCCCTATCTCTCCCCCCACCCACCCCTCCCCCTCCTCCCAACCCCCACCACTCATAAAAACAACCACAGGCACACAACGCCCGTTGTGTGCCTTTTCTATGATCACCCAGAACAGCGGCGAGCATAAAAATCATGATCGCCCACCACCGCCTGGCGGATGCCCTCACGCGCGTACGCGCGCGGGCGCGGTTCCTCCCTGTGGTCGCGCGCGGAAAATTTTCCGTGAAAAAGTCCGCGCCACGGTTTGACAACCCCGCCTCGACCAAGTTCATATTGGCGTGCTCCCCGGGGCGGTTCACCCGCCCGGGGTGGGGTGGAAGATTCTTCCGCGACGCGAGTTGACAAACCCGCGTCACCCAAGTTCACCTTGGGTCCCACCCCGGAAACGGGGGCCGTTTCGGGGGCGGGCGGAAAAAGGTTCGCGACACGAGTTGACAAACACCGGTCAACCAAGTGAACCTCGGACCGCCAAACACGAACACCCGGCAATTTTAGGGGGTTTACCTAATGCGCACCATGTGCGCTATCGCGGTGATAGCGGGGCGAGTATTCGCACCGCCCCGACCGCCGACGGACGCCGAGCTGGCCAACCGGGCCCTGGCCCAACGCGCCCGGGAGCTGGCCACCGACTACGAGGAGGCCATCGGTCGGGAGCTGGCCGCACGGGGGCGGGCGGTGCACCTGCACCGCACCCAACCGACCAGCTCGGCGGCACGACGGGCGGCCAGCGACCACGAACGGGCCGAACGGTACCGCGAGGACCTGGGGAGCGTGCTGTTCCAGCTCCACGCCCACCGGACCCTTCCGGCCACCGCACGGCGCTGAATCCACCGCTACGACGAAGGAGGACGTGATGACGAAGAGGACCACACCTCGGGTGTTCGGCTCGCTGATGACGTGCCCGGAATGCCTGGAGCGGGTGCGCAACCTCCCGCCCACCGACTGGGCACCGAGCTGGAACAGGCCCGACTACAGCCACCGGGACGGGTCCACGCTATGCGCCACCTACGGTGACCTGCCCGGTCAGACCAAGAGCGGGGCCCAGACCGTGAGGCCGGTCGTGTTCGTGCCCCTGAAGGAGTTCACCTCGGCCTGATGCGGCCGGTCTGAAGGCGGCCACCTTCAGACCGGCCTCACCGAAGACACCCGCGCCCACCCGGCACGAACTACCAACCCGTCTCGGGTCGGGTGCGGGCCTTACACAACAACCCACGAAAGGGAGTGTGCTGTGAGCACGAGTATGCCCTACCGGACGCCGATCCACATCACGCCCGACCACATCGCCGATCTGCGCGAGGCCGCGCCCAGCGCGTGTCTGACCTGGGACGAGGGCACAGGCAACGTCGAAGCGGTCCTGCCCCGCAAGGCGATCGTCCCGACCCGGATGATCATCACCTCCCAGCGCGGGCTGGGCGAGCTGACCGACCTCTACACGGCCGAGGGACGGAAGGCCACCGATGAGGACCTCGCCGAGGACCTGACCGACATCGCCACCGACTGGCTGACCACGTGGCCGGAGGTCCGCACCATGAACCTGATGTGTGAGGACCTGCGCAGCCACCTGGCCGACTGGTGCGTATACCTGACGCAGGCCCCCACCGTTGAGCCGCGCACGCGGGGGCTGCCCCGGATGACGGACTACTACCGCCTGGCCGACTGCGACCGGATCGCAGAGGTGACCATGACCTGGGCCTTCCAGGAACCGACCCGGATCCTCAGCCATAACCCGACCGACGAGGCGCGACCGGTCGCGGACCTGGCTCTGGACACCGGCGGAACGCTGACCTACCGGGCGGCCTCGGACCTGATCGCGGGCACGGTCTGGCAGGCCCTGGACCTGAACGGCTAACCGCACCGCACCCTCGGGGCCACCCCACCTCACGGGGGCGGGGCGGCCCCACCCCGAACCCACACACCTCGCGCCGAGCGCTGTGCTCGGCGCGCCCACACGAAGGGACTCACCGTGACGATCGTTCGTACGATGCGTGACCGGTTCTCCGATCAGGAAGTCACCACCGACATGCTCGACCACCTGCGCCAGGCCGGTCCGGGCACCCTGATCACCGCAGGGCTGAACCAGAACATCATCGAGGCCACCCGCGCCCAGATGCTCGCCCCCGGCAACCGCGCCAACGTCATCCTCTACGGCCACGGCGACCTCGCCCACGACCTCGATCACTACGACGGGAACCTGGCCAAGATCGCTCACGCGTTGACCGAGCAGACCTGGGACTGCCTGGACAACTGGGCCCACCGCACCATGCGCACCGGGGCCCTCATCCGCGCCCTGCGCGACGACATGCGCCTGCACGGGATGAACCTGAACCGCCGCCCGGTCTACGGGCGCACCGAGGCGAGTCTGACCACAGTCACCGACACCTACACCTTCCGGGACAACCCCCGGATCACGTTCACCACGTGCGCGGTGCAGTACACCTCCGCCCGAGGCCGCGCCCTGCTGACCATGTTCGACCACGGCCACCAGGTCGGGGCCTGGCCCATGCCCCTGACCCGGACCGGGGTGCCCGACCCGGTCAGGGAGGCCCCCGTGCGCGCCCGCGCCCACCTGGACCTGCGCCCCTAACCGCGCACACCGCCCAGGGCCGCCCCCATCCGGAAGGGGCGGAGGCGGCCCCGGTCACCCAACACCCGTGTATCTCGCGCCGAGCGTGTGGTTCGGCGCGCCCGCAAGAAGGGACTCACTGTGATCGCAGGAATCACCACCGCCACCGCCGGGGAATGGTTCGCCCATGCCCGCATCACCGAGCGCCTGCTCAAGAAGCTGCTCGCCAAGGGACGCCAGGCGGTGATCGTCGCCGACGTGCCCCGACGCCGCTACTGGGTCGTCAACTCCCGCTCCCTGGACCTGACCTCACAGTCGACCTTCATCGTGTACGGCTACGCCGACCTGGTCGCCGACCTGACCAAGCCCGAGGGGTTCACCTGGCAGGACGTGGCCCACAACGTCGACCACACCGTCCTGGACATGATGGACGACTGGCTGGCCGACACCGTGCGGGTCAACCCGGTCGTGATCCAGATGCGGCAGGCCATGCGCGCCCAGGGGTTCGAGATCAACGGCCGCTCCTGGTTCCGCGAGGACGGGGCCGTCGTCGACTCCTACGTGTACACGCCCAACATGGCCGTGACACTCAACCTGTTCCCCGCCGCCTTCGGCCCGCCGCCCCTGCCCTTCACCCTCGAGGTGTACCAGGCCTACACCCGAGGACTGGCCCACGGGTCCGGGGAACTGACCGCCGACAGCGTCGATGCCACCGCCGAGGTGTTGCACGACACGATCCGCGAGGTGTTGCCGCACCTGGAGTCCTAGCCCGCTGACACCACCCGGGGCCGCCCCCTACCCGAGGGGCGGGGCGGCCCCGGCCACCCAACACCCATGTATCTCGCGCCGAGCGTGTGGTTCGGCGCGCCCACAAGAAGGGACTCACCGTGTTCAAAGACGTGCCCGAAGTGACGATCGCCGACTGGTTCTCCGGGGCCGAGATCACCTCGCGGATGCTGCGCACCCTGGGCAGGATCGGCCCGGGCGGGGTAATCATCGCCGACCTGTACGAGCGCGACTACTACGTCACCCACGCCCGCACCCTCAACCCGGCTACCCAGACCTCCTTCATCGTGTTCGGCTACCACGACCTTGTTTTCAACCTCGCCGAGTACACCGCCGCGTACACCGAGCGGGGCTGGCAGAAGCTGGTGGATGCGGTCGACGAATCCACCTGGGACACCATGACCGAACGCCTGGAGGACCTGGCCGGGACCGGGTTCGTCGTTACCCGGATGCGCCAGCACATGCAGGCGTGCGGGTTCGACCTGACCTCCGCGCCGCACTACTACCACCGCTACGCCGACCCCGGGGTCTACAAGCACCCCACCACCCGGATGGTGGCCGACCGCTACACCGACCGCACCAATCCGACCATCACGGTCACGGTGAAGATGCCCCTCCAGGAAGTCATTGGGGCCTTGTCCCTGATCACGGTCGAGGACCAGGGGCGTCACGTGAGGGGTTGGCCCGCCCGGATGCGCAACCAGTTCCTCGCCGCCACACACGCCCGTCGGGTGCGCGCCGAGGTCGACGCGCACCTGCGCCGCACCCGCACCTGACCACCACCTCACCGGGTCGCCCCGCCACGGGGGCGGGGCGACCCCCTCCACACCCACACCCACACCCGCGCGCTGAGCGTCGTGTTCGGCGCGCCCACACGAAGGGACTCCCTGTGAACGTGTATCGCACGATGCGTGAGAGGTTCACTCGCCAACGCCTGACCGGCCACCTCCTGCAAGCCCTAGCCCGTACCGGGCCCGGCGGGCTGATCACCGCCAACTCCGACACCGCTGAGTACCGGCTCACCCACCACCGGTGGCTGACGACCAACTCGCGGGAGACGGTCGTCTACGGCTACGGCGACCTGGTCCACGATCTGGACTGGGCCCGCCTCCTCCCGCCGGAGCGGGCATGGGACGCGATTGTGGCCGCTGCCGACCACGTCGCCCACGCCTGTCTGGAATGGGACCCCTGGGAACCCGGCCGTCCGCGCCACCGCACGCACCTGGGCCGGTTCCGCCACGCCATGCGCACCCACGGGTTCGTTCTCATGCGCCGCCCGATCTACATCGGCCACACCGACAACGAGGACGTGTGCCGCCTGCAGGACACCTACCTGGACACCGCACACCCGAACGTCGCGGTCACCGTCTCCACCCCGTATCCGGACACGGCGGCTGAGGACACCTCGACCCTCACCTGGTTCACCGACCGGGGCTCGTTCGTCACCGGCTGGCGCACCCTCACCGAGGAGCTGCACCGCCTGCCGACGCGGATCCGCGACCGGATCACCGCCCACCTGACCGACCACGCCTAACACGACAACCGTCTCCAGGTCGCCCCTCCACGGGGGCGGGGCGACCCCATCCAACCCGTAACCCGAAGGGAACCGTTCGTCATGACCACTACGACTGCGCACCGTACCGCGACCCGCACCCGCGACCTCATCCTGGCCGCCCTGGCCGAGGCCACCGAACCCATCACCGTCACCGACCTCGCTGAGGCTGCGGGGGTGGGCAGGTCGACCCTGGGCAAGCACCTGCCCGCGTTGGAGAAGGACGGGCTGGCCGTGCGCACCCCGGGCGGGCGGGAGGGACGCCGTCGCCTGCCCGACACCTGGCAGGCAGCTACCTCCCTCGAGGTCGCCACCACCAACGACGACGGGGGCGAGGAGCCGGAGGTGGACTCGGCCGACACCGTACCCGCAAAGCCCGCCCCCGCCCCGGACACCGCTTCCGCCCCGGTCGCACCTGTTCTGGAGGCGCGGGCGGAGGACTCCGTGCCGACGGCGCACACAGAGGAGAACCTGGTTGAGGAAACCCCGGATGAGGAGGCGGCCACGACAACCTCGCGTACCCCGGATGTTCCGGCCCAGCCCGCCCCCACACAGCCCGCCCCGGTCCCGGCCACCTTGCCCCAGCCCCGGGCGGCCTCGCACCGAACCCACGTCACCACGACGGCAGAGGACGTGAACCCGGTCAGCGGGCCGACCCGGCTGGCTCCCGGCGAGCTGAAGCTGATGGTGCGGGCGATCCTCGACTCCGACCCTGGTGAGGAGTTCACCGCCACCATGATCAGCCACCTGTTGCAGGGCCGGTCGATCGGGGCGATCCAGAACAACCTCGCCCGCCTGGCCAAGGACGGCTACGCGGTGCAGACCTGCGACCGACCGCGCCGCTACCAGTCCGCCAAGGCCCCGAACTAACACCCCGCCCCGGGGGTGTGGACGAACACCAGCCCACACCCCCATCTTCCAAATACCCCTAGGGAGTATAAAGTGTTTGATGACGTGTGGCCCTGGCCCGACCTGGGCTGTGTCGAATGGGAGTACACCGCTACCCTGGCCGCCCTGTGCGTGACCGTGACCCTGGTGGGGGTCGTCAACCGCACCCACCGGCTGCTGCGCACCTACTACGTCCAGAACCGGTGGCCCGGCATCGTGCACCGGGAGGAGACCGGCCCGGGGACGGTGTGCGGGGCGTGCGGCCACCACCTCGCGGTCCACGACGCGGACACCGGCCGGTGCTGTCACGGCACCCCGTTGGACCACCTCGCGGTGATCATCGCCCTCCCGCTGCCCCTACTGGTTCGGGACATGGTGCAGGAGGCCGGATGTCCCTGCCGCCTCCACCGGACGGGCGACTGAGGCAACCACACACCACCGGGTGAAGGCCCGGGACCCACACCAGCGTCCGGCTGGTGTGGGTCCCGGGCCTTCAGCTTCCCCCGAACTTTTCCGGGGTCGGTGTCGCATTCGCGGTGGGGGCGTCTTCCTAGGAGGTCATCAGGGCGAAAAAGAAGAAGGAGGGTGCACCTGATGACACACCAGAGCTACGACACCCCCACGGGCCGACCGCCGCTGGCGGTGTGGCCGTGCGCACCGACACCCCACCCCGCCCAGCCCGCGACGGGCGGCGATGTGGTGCCGGACCGCCTGGCGCACCGGCTGGTGGGCGAGTACACCCGCCCCGGGCAGGTGGTCGCGGACCTGACCGGGAGCAGTGGCCGGGTGGCGGCGATCGCGAAGCTGCGGGGGCGCTCCAGCGAGGTGGCCGCCCGTGCGGTCGCTGACCAGAGCAAGGAGGCGGCGGTGTTCGGGGTGGCCTGGGCCGACCTGACTATCGCCCTCCTGCCCGCTGCCTGGGAGGAGAACCGGCGCGGGCACCAACGCCGCACCCGGGGACGGGTGGCCTTCGCCGCGACCATCACCCGCCCGGGCGGGATCGTCGCCGTCATCACCCCCATCGGGCACGCCCCCACCGGAGAGGTGGTGGACCCCGCTCCTGGGGTGGTGCGGGCCGCCTCGTGCGCGGGGCTGGTGTACGTGCAGCACGTGATCGCGTTGACCGTCCCGATCTGCGAGGAAGGGCTCGGCGCCACCATCCCCGTTCGGGGCCGGGACCTGGATCCCGACGACGAGGAGGTGGGGGACGCCTTGCCGGCCTCGGTCGCCGAAGCGGCGGCCACCATCACCTCGCCCGCGCACCTGAACGTGTCGGTGTTTCGCCTGCCCAAGCGGTACCGGCCCGCCACCGCGGACGTCCGTGGGGAGGTGGACGCGTGAGCCAGGACCACCACGACAACGACCTCGCCTTCCCTGACCGCGGCCACGGCCACGACCACCTTCGGGAACAGGACCAGCTCGCGGGGGCGGGCTGGTCGGTGTGGGTGACCGGGCAACACCAGGCCCGTCAGCAGCGAGGAAGCAGGTACTCGCGGTTGTCGGTGGAGCACCCCGCCAAGATGCTGCCCGCGATCGCCCAGCACGCCATCTCCGCCTACACCCGCCCGGGGGAGGTGGTGTTGGACCCGATGTGCGGGATCGGCACCACCCTGGTCGAGGCCGTCCACCTCGGGCGTGACGCGGTCGGGATCGAGCTGGAGCCCAAGTGGGCCTCCACCGCCCGCTTCAACCTGGAGACCGCAGCCATCCAAGGAGCCCGAGGCCAGGGACGGGTGCACACCGGAGAAGGCGCCGCGGTCGCCACCGAGCTGGCTGACTCGCCTCTGGTGGGGCGGGTGCGGTTGGTGTTGACCTCGCCGCCGTACGGGTCGATGACCCACGGCCAGGTGCGCTCACGCCGTGACGGGGCTCGGGCGGTGGAGAAGTACGCCCACGTCTACGCCCGGGAGCGCGACGAGAAGGTCGCCAACCTCGCCTACCAGAAGCCCGAGGTCCTGTTGGGTTCGTTCTCCCGGATTCTGGCGGCGTGCCGCCCGCTGCTAGCTCCGGGCGGAGTGGTCGTGGTGACCACCCGCCCGTTCCGCAAGGACGGCCACCTCGTGGACTTCCCCGGCCAGGTGGCCGACGCGGGCCGGCGTGCGGGGCTGGTGCAGGTCGACCGGTGCGTCGCGCTGCTGTGCGCCCTGCGGGACGGCGAGGCGGTCTCGCGGACCTCGTTCTTCCAACTCATCGAGACCCGCCGCTTGCGCAAGGCGGGGATCCCGGTGCACGTGATCCAGCACGAGGACGCCCTCGTCTTCACCAACCCCGCCACCGACCAGGAGGTCCAGGCCGCATGAACCATCACCACGACAGCGACCGAGTCCCCGAGGCGGGGCAGACACCCGAGGCGTTCCGTGGCGCGGCCAGTGGTGAGCGGCGTGCCCGGATCATCGGCGATCTGCGGGAGCTGGCCGATTTCCTCGAGGCGTACCCGGACCTGCCGATCAGCCCACACACGAGCGTGGACCTGGCCTACTTCCCACGTACCGACCGTGACGCCGAAGCCTTCGCCGAGGTCTCCCGTGTCGGCGCCGTGCTGGGGGTGATGCCCGCCTGGGAGGGGGAGCACCTCGTGGTCGAACACGTCCGAGGTAGTGCCCGGTATCGGGTGGTGGCGATCCCGGAGAAGGTCCGCGCCGAGTACCGGGCGTGGTTGACCTACACGGGCCACGTCCGCCCGGACTGACCCACAACCGCCGCCGGGGGCGGGGGCACGCCCCCGGCGACGGGTGTGGGCGGGGCGGCTGGGGACCGGGGCCGGTACGGGGCGCTGCAAGCGCCCCACACCGGCCCCACCGCCCCGGGCTGGCCCCACCACCCCATCCGGGGGTGGTGGGGCCGATAGGGCCGCACACACGCCCTGACCAGGGAAAGCGACATACCGCCCGAATGGGGCGGGTGGTGAACGGGGGAGCGTGGAACCGGTGGCGAACATGTCGAATCCGCTTGACCACCTCGACGAGGTCGAGCGTGGATGTCTGCTGCCCCGCACAGCGCGGGGCCGCGCACCGCGTTCGTGCACGTCAACCACGGTGGGGAGGTGGGGCAGGTGAAGGAGGCGACTCCGGTGACGTTGGACGAGATCGGCTCCCTGCCGGTGGTCCTGGACCCGGTCACAGCGGGCCGAATGCTCGGCCTGGGCCGGACCACCACCTACCGGCTCCTGCGCCAAGGCGTCTTCCCGGTTCCCGCGCATCGTTCGGGCAGGGCGTGGGTGGTGCCCACCGTGGGGGTGTTGGCCCACCTCGGCCTGGACACCCCTCTCTTCCACCGGGGTGGGTGCGGGTGTGGTGCGCGTGGTGACCAGACAGAAAGCGAGGGGCGTTGATGGCTTCTCAGGACGGGTCGGTGTTCAAACGCTGCGGATGCCGCCACGAGACCACCGGCAAGCTGTTGGGCGTGAAGTGTCCGAAGCTGCGCCGTGAGGACGGGACCTGGAACCCCCGGCACGGCGAGTGGGCCTTCCAACTCGAACTTCCCCGCACCAGTGAGGGGAAGCGCCGTCAGGCGCGGCGGGGTGGATTGGGCTCGCAGGAGCAGGCCCAGGCCCAGCTCGATCACCTCAAGGCGCTGATCCGCCTGGCCGACGAGGAGACGGACGTCGAGGTGCAGGTCGCCGACCTCATCCAGCAGGCGCTCAAGGCCCGCCGCCCCTTGCCAGAGGCGGTCGAGGTCAAACGCCGCATCGGGCACGGGGTCCGCACCCGAGAGAAGATCCCCACCGTCGCTCAGTGGCTCAAGGAGTGGTTGGACGGCAAGCCCGATCTGGCGTTGAAGACTCGGGCTTCCTACGAGGGCCATATCCGTAACCATCTCGTGCCGTACCTGGGGGCCACGCGTCTGGACAAGCTGACGTCCTGGCAGGTGGAGGAGATGTTCGCCGCGATCGAGGAGAACAACCAGCGCATCCTGGAGTGCCGCGAGTCCGACAACGCGAAGGTGCGGGCGTCCGTTCGTGGGCAGCGGGTGATCTCGCTGTCGACCAAGCACCGCATCCGCGCGACCCTTCGCAGCGCGTTCTCCGAAGCGGTGCGACGCCCGGACCTGCCGGTGAGCGTGAACATCGCCTCGCACGCCCGGTTGCCGTCGTGTCCGCGCAGCAAGCCGTTGGTGTGGACGGCCGAGCGGGTGCGTCAGTGGCAGATCGACGGGGTGGTGCCGGGGGAGGTGATGGTGTGGACCCCGGAGCAGACCATCACCTTCCTGACCCACGCGAAGAAGTACGTGTGGTTGTTCCCGATGTTCCACCTCATCGCGGTCAAGGGCCTGCGGCGAGGCGAGGCCGTGGGCCTTCCGTGGGCGAACACCCGGTTGACCGATGGTCAGGTCGACATCCGCACCCAGGTGGTGACGTTGGGGTGGAAGACGATCACGACCATCCCGAAGAGCGCGGCCGGACGGAGGACGATCACTCTGGACAAGGACACGGTCAAGGTGTTGCGTTCCTGGAAGCGGTTCCAGAACGAAGCCCGGCTCGCGGCGGGGCAGGGGTGGGCGGATTCGGGGTTGGTGTTCACCCAGCCTGATGGGACCGGGTGGCATCCGGGGGTGGTGACCCGCTGGTTCAACCGGATCGTGCGTGCGGCGGGGCTCCCGCCGATCCACCTGCACGGGCTCCGCCACGGGGCCGCCTCCCTCGCCCTTGCGGCGGGGGCGGATGTGAAGGTGGTCTCCACCGAGCTGGGCCACGCGACCACCCATTTCACCCAGGACACCTACCAGACGGTGTTCCCCGAGGTCGCCAAGGCGGCGGCCGAGGCCACAGCGGCCCTGCTCAGGCCCGTGCGCGCGTAGCGGCGGGGTAGCCGGACCGGGGAGCACACCAGGAGCGATTCGCCGCCCCACACCCCAGGCCATGCGGGATGTTCACCCCTGCTGGCCTGGGGTTTCCGTGTGTCCGGGGTCGTCATCCGATCGGATCAAAGGTTCCTTGGAGCATGAGGTTGGGGGGTGTATAGGCGAAGGGGTGATCTCAGAACGGTAGGTGGCCGAAACCGGACACCTGAGAGACATTGGGCTTCCCGCTCTGAGGAAACACCATGATCAAACCTGCGTCTACCAGGAGAGATAGATGAGCTAGAGCAGTATGATCACTTCTCGGCCGTCTCTTTAACCGTGACTATGGGGCTTGAGGATCTGAGTCACTATGCGCTAGCTTCCTTAACTGTCCCTGCTGTCTAGTGAGAGGAGCCTCTCATGAAGCTCAAGAAGCGTCAGCCGAAGGCGGCCAAGGTCAATTTCGCCGTGATGTACGGCGGTAAGATCGACATCATGTAGGTCGGTTGGTCTGTCTAGGAGGAGCCCCGTTCGGGGCTCCTCCGTATCATTGCAATCGGGGAGATGAAAAGTGGTTAACGAAGTTCTTCTTCGTGCAGAACCAGGTCCCATAGCATTTGGTCCGGCCCGGCAACTGCTG
Organism: Nocardiopsis sp. KDC1DS13DA1; assembly: GCF_055632325.1. NCBI lineage: Bacteria > Bacillati > Actinomycetota > Actinomycetes > Streptosporangiales > Nocardiopsidaceae > Nocardiopsis > Nocardiopsis sp. KDC1DS13DA1. The sequence continues at coordinate 62,703 of NZ_JBVMUY010000006.1, read as the reverse complement.
AACCTTCTGGGTGTTTCTGACAGTGACACCGTGCCGGACAGGGTTGCCACCACTGTGCTGCACCGTTTCGATCGTGACGGTCGACAGGAGGGTGTCAGTCTTACTGACGCCACCAGCGTTGAGAGTCAGATTCGGTATCAGCTTCTGGAACGGGTGGATCGTGTTTTTGCTGCCTTCGCTGACCTTCTAAACCAGCACATAAACAGGCCTACTACCATCCGGCTGTCCGGGGCCCAGTACCTTGATGAGGGCACACGCCGCCTGTTCGCCTGGGTGAGTAGCATATGTGAACAGGTGGCCGTAAGTTTCGAGCCTGGGAATTTCCATGGTCCTCGACGTGTTCTAACCGACGGCGAACACCAGGCGCTTACGTTGTTTGCCGCCGAAACAAAGTCGGATGACGACATACTCTGGCTGATCGAACGAGCGCAGCGTCATCTACATGTCGGTGATTCCTGGACTGCAACCGAACTTCTGGCGCCTTTGGCACGCGATCATGGCTGCCCCTCTCTCTACCAGGTAATGGCGATCGGGAACGTCATGCTCGGATATCCCGAGAGGGCCGAACGTTACTATGAAGCATGGGCAGCCACTGGTTCCCCGATCGACGCTGCTCGTGCTCGTTATGGTCAGGCCATGCTATACGCCCGTCACCACCCTCCATATTTGCTTGACGATGCCAAAGCTGCAACTCTGCTCGACCGAGCCCTCGATGACTTGAACGAAGCGGATCCTTCTTTCAGTGAAGAAGTAAAATTCGACCGTATATTTAATCGGAACGGGTATGCTCTCCTGCAATTTCGTGCTGGCCAGATAGAGGAAGCTTCAGCTTTTATCGACGAAGCGCTTGTCGAGCTCGCCGCCACAAGCGAACGCAACCGCCTTCATCGGTCTGTACTAATGTATAATCGGGCTCAGGTGCTGCGCCGTACCGGAAATAATGCTGCGGCCATCTATGAGTACCGCACCCTCCTCGACGTTGACCCCAATATGCCCGAATACTACTTGGAATTGGCTCTGTGCTATATGGGGATTGGAGATTGGGAAGAGGCGGCTCGTCAATTGGACCATGCATGCTCCCTGGACCCCTATATCCCTGAAGGTCACACCTTGCGTGCTCAAGTTGCCGAGAGCATGGGAGAAACCAGTCAGGCGATCGAATTTCATCGAGAGGCGTGGCGGATTGCCCCAGGGCGCATTGATCTCGCATACAGTTATGCGTATTCATTGTCGGAAGCCGAAGAATGGGGAAATGTGATTTCCCTGCTCGAGGGCTTCGATCTTTATGGGATGCCCGCCGACCTGCACGCAGATATCAGCTCTGTCCTTGCTGAGGCTCTCCTGAACGTTGGCAGAGTTAACAAGGCTGTCGAAATCCTCGAAAATGCGCTTGAACTGAAACCCGACGATGAAGATCTTCGCGACAACCTTGCGACGGTGAAACAGGTCGCGCGCGCCCATGCCTAAACTCTTCTCCAATCGATCGATCGTTGCGCTGATTGCCTTCCAGTTCCTCTTCTTCGGCGGCATGTGGCTCTCGAAGATGGCGCATCCTCTTTACTTTGACGAGCACGACGCCTTGCCGTTGTTTGGTGTCAGTTATGCGACCATGGCCCTAGCGGGGGCCAGCACGTTCTTCGTTGGTTCTCTCCAGGACCGTTGGGGAGCACGCGGATTCATCATCGCTGGTTCTGTCCTCTATGCGCTTGGCTTGGCACTCCGCGTACACTATGCCTCCACAGCCTTCGTCGTTCTTTCCGGTCTTCTCGCTGGAATTGGCGCCAGCATCGTCTTGATCGGTATGCGCGTGTGGACGTTTGGAGTGACGAACGAGGGCAATCGCCCCAAGGTCGTCGGAGCGAGACGCGTCGGACAGCAGCTCGGCACTTCCCTAGGCACGGGTGTTGCAGGTTTGGCACTTGGCCTCTACGGATTCACCAGTGGCGCCCGCAGCGTTCTACTGACAGCTGCGGTCCTGGTAGCCATGTCCGCGCTGCTCGCCCTTCTTGCCCCCGGCCGCATACGCACGACACCCTCCGCCGAAGAGCACACAGATCTGTCACCACCAACGGAACGGCCGGTCTCGCTTGCCTTGGCCGTGGCGGCTTTGGGGGCTATCGGTGGCTTGTACACGAGCTTTGTCACACCGTATATTCCGTTGATCCTTCGGGATAAGGGAATGGACGTGGCATTGGTAGGTCTTACCGTCGCTGCGGTGGGCGTGGTGACGGGCCTTGTCGGCCCCGTAATCGCCGCCAAAGTGAAGGCTGAACGCGCACTCCCGGCACTGGTGGCTGCCGAAAGTACCGCCCTAATTGCGACTGCATTGCTTATCCCTGGTTGGGGCGTGATCGTAGCAGTGGCGGCTCTCACATTGCGAGCGGTCGGCTTTGCTAGCTCTGCCACGAGTGAGGAGGTTGTTCAAGGAAAGTACTTCCCTGCCGCTCACCTAGGTTTGCTTTTCGGTGTTTCCCAGGGTGGATTTCTGGCGGGTGATGCCCTGGGCGGTCTCGCTAGCGGTTTCGTCTACAACCTCCATGGGTCCTCCACGGCGTTGACGATTTCGTTAGTTCTCATCGCGGCGAACTGCGTGGCCTACCCGCTCTTCGTCGTCTGGAGACGCCGAGTGCAGGCCGGTTCCCGTAAGTCGAAACCGGCTCCGGTGTCCGCCACACAAGAGGTGAACCGTTCATGACCCTGCCATCCCAGAGGATCGACACTTTGGCGGATCTGGAGAACGTCGTTCCTGTAGCTTTCTCCGATGATCTCACCTTTCTTCATCTGGGGGAGAGGCTTACTTGGTACCGAACCCGCATCGACAGATGGTCACCTGTCCCTGTCGCTGTCCTCGACGGTCCGGTCGAGACCTGCCTGCTCCTGCCCTGCGCACGGGAGTTGGTGGTGGCCGTTGAGGGCGAGAACAGCGTGCATGTGGAAGGCGTGGATGCAGTCACCGGTTCCCCGAGCCGAGCGACCACGTTTACACTCGATCCACAGCACACCTGGACCGACCTCGTCCTCGGTAACACTGATGGTGTTGGGGTTCCGCTGTTGCTGTTTGAGTCCCCTGAGGGCTTCAGACTTGTGGAGCCGTTCTCCGGAAGGACGACAACGTGGCTCGATGCGGGGGACGATACAGGGGAGATCATCCTGTTCGCCACCGAAGGGACTCAATCATGGTGTTGGGAACGCCTCCATCAGCCCCGTCCCACGTTCCGTTGCTATCCGCGCACGGGGAAGCCATGGATCGTCCCAGGGAGTCTGTTGGCCACACAGGGACCGCGAGGGCTTTGTACCACACCGTCTCCTGACGGAAGCATCGTGATGCTGGTAGACGCCCGCGCAGGTGGTCACGGCAACGCTCGCATCGAAACCTCCGGCGAGGTCGTTGACGGGGCATTGCTGCTCGACGGTACCGCTCTGCTGGTGGTGAACCGTGGGCCGCGGCAGCATCTCCTACGATGGACTCCTGGCCGATCTGTACCGGTCGATCTGATCGGTGACTTCGCCGCTCTCACCGTAGTCGGCACTGATGGCTCGGCCGTGTTTCTGCGTGAGGAGTCACTACTCACAGGCGTGCGCTTCCTCGCCGTGAGCGAAGACGAGGTGCGTTCCTTCCCGACACCCATCGGACATGCCGGCAGCGAGCCTCGACTCGTCGAACTGGACGGGGGACGCTCCTGGGCCTGGCTGCCCCCTGATATCGACCAAACCGCTGCGCTGCGCGCCGTGGTCTCCTGCCATGGAGGCCCGGAGTCGTGTGAGTACGACGGGCTGCGTTACTCCGGTCTGTACCGGCGATTCCTCGACGACGGTATTGCCGTCGTTGTATGGAACTATCCAGGCGGCACCGGCTTCGGCACTCGGTGGCGTGGTGAACCGCATGGTTGCTGGGGCGAGTCCCTTAGCCAGAGCCTGAACTCGATCCTTGCAGAGCTGGGCATGGAGCAGCTCACATATTGTTTCCTCGGCGTGAGCTTTGGTGCTTGGGTAGCTCTTCAAGCAGCCAGTACATCCCATCTGCCCCAACCCGTCGGGGCGGTGCTGCTCTCTCCGATGGTCGACCTTGAGCGCCATCGGGGCCGTATTCGCGCCACGCCAGGTCTGGACTCCTTCACACGCTTCTTCGATACTCTCTTCAGGAGCCCTGACCAGGGCGGATACCTCTGTTCTGAAGAACTTCTTGCGAGAGCCCCATCGCTGCGCGTGCTGTACTCCCAAGGTGACGAGGTGATCGACACCGAGCACATCGCCGACTTCTGCCACCGTGCCAGCGAGATGGGGGTTGATGTTGACATGGTGGAGACTACTGCCGAGGGGCATGTTCCAGCCGACCCGGAGGATGCCCACCAGCGCTTTAGCCGGGCGCATCAGTGGGTGCGCGAACTCCTCCTGTGAAGAGGACCTCGCCGAGGCGCCCACTCCGTTCAGGGGCAAGCTACATCTGTTGTGGGATGGCGCCCGGAAGGGGACGTGTGGGCGGCTGACGCCCTTGGGCGGCCCCAGGGGCAGGGGGACGTGTTGTGGGGCTGGCGTGCCCGTGTGGGGCCGTGTCGGGGCGGCTGTGGGGCGCTGGCGGGCCGTCCTCGGGGCGCCCCCGTTGGGTCACGGGATGGCAAAATGCTCCGGGAGGTGGGTGCCCACCTGTACGGGACCTTGCACTGGGGAGCACACGAGGAGCAAAATCCGCCCCCAGACGAGGTCCGGCACCTCGTCTGTTCGACTCGCGCACCCCGTTTGACCTGGGGTTTTGTGGCGCACCCGGCAGGATTCGAACCTGCGACCCCCGGATTAGAAGTCCGACGCTCTATCCACTGAGCTACGGGTGCCTGTTTCAATTGTCGCCCTACGTGCCAGCGCGTTGCCGTGTCGTTACCCATGGTGTGGGTGGTCGCTCTGTCCGCGTAGGTGGGTGGGGGCCGGGGTGGCGACCTGCGGTCGGAGGGTCCGTGTCGTGGTGCCTGTGGCTCCCGGGCAGACATTCTAGGGTATTTGTCTGATGTCGCCCACAGGTGGGCAAAGTCTGACCAACTACGGTCATTCGTAGATGCGTCTCGTTACCACTCGTGCTCCACCAAACCGGGTGCTATGGGCCTCGTGCACCACGTTACCGGTGATTAACCCCTGATGCCGTGCTGCGCCACTGGCGTTTCGCGAAGTCCGACGGGGCCGCCCCCGGCTGGGACGGCCCGGCGGGTCAGAACATCCACCACTGACCCGAGAGGAGCATCGCTGACGCCAACGTGACGAGCATCTGGCTTCCCTTCACCGTCGACTGTAGGGCGCTCTAGGTGTATGGGCGAATACATTGCGTGGCAAACGCTGGTTTGCCGGGGTTTGAGGTTGCCTGGGACTGCTGTTGACACGGTTACCGTGGTCTCGTGCGATCTCTAGGACTGTTGGCGGGATTCCTGCTGGACACCGTGGTGCCGGACCCCCGGCGGGGGCATCCCGTGGCGCTCTTCGGCACCGCCGCCCGCAGGTGGGAACGGCTCGTCTACCGCGACTCCACCGCGGCCGGGGCGCTCTTCGCCGCGGGCACCGTCCTGCCGGTGGTCGGGGGCGGTCTTGCGGTCGGCCGGGGCGTCGTTCCCACGGCCGTCACCACCTGGGCGACGCTCGGTGGCGCCATGCTGGGGCGGGAGGCGGAGCGCGTCGCGGACGCGCTCGAGGCCGGCGACCTCGCGTCCGCCAGGGAACTCCTCACCGGTCTGTGCGGCCGCGACCCCTCGGAACTGGACGGGGACGGTGTCGCACGGGCGGTCGTGGAGTCCGTCGCCGAGAACACCTCCGACGCCGTCGTCGGGCCGCTCGTCTGGGGCGCGCTCGCCGGGATCCCCGGTCTGGCGGGGTTCCGCGCGGTCAACACCCTCGACGCCATGGTCGGCCACCGCAACGCCCGCTACGCGCGGTTCGGTACGGCATCGGCGCGTCTGGACGACCTGGCCGGGTGGGGCCCCGCCCGCCTCACCGCGCTGCTGGCCGTGCTCGCCGCCCCCGTGGTGGGCGGCGACGTGGAGCGCGCGTGGCGGGTGTGGCGACGTGACGGCGACTCGCATCCGAGCCCCAACGCCGGTCAGTGCGAGGCGGCGTTCGCGGGGGCGCTCGGGCGCACCCTGGGCGGCGTCAACGTGTACTCGGGGCACGAGGAGCGGCGCCCCCTCCTGGGTGACGGGCCGCCCGCCGGGATCGCCGACATCCGTCGCGCCGTGCGCCTGGCCAGGGCGGTCAACGCCCTGGCCCTCGTCGTCGCGGCGGGGGTGGCCCGCTGAGCCCCGGATCCGCCGGTCACCGCCCCCGGCGGGGTCCGTGGGACGGTCGGCGGGAGCCTCACGCGGCGAGGCTGCGCGCGTAGTTGACCTGTTCGTTGATCTGGTACGCCGCACTCGGGGACGCGGCGGGGATCTGTGTGGCGTGGTAGGTGCCGTGGCCCTGGACGGTCACCTGGACGTGTCCGACCGTCTTGCGATCCTTGACCAGGAGGAAGAGCAGGCCGAGAAGGCACGTCCACCAGAAGACCAGGATCGCGGTGATGACGGCCCAGGTGGGGGTGCTGGTCTCGGTGCGGCTCATGTCGGTGACCGTCCACACCGTGCCCTTGATCGGGAAGCGTCCCGCGGGTGTGATCACCGTGTTCTGGGAGATCGCGATGTCCCCGATGGTCATCAGCGGGGCCTCGTCGGGAACCTGGGGGACCGGGGGCTGGTAGCCGCCGGTCCCCGCCTGGTAGGGCTCCAACGCCCCGCCCATGTGCTGTTCCGGGGGGAGTCCCCAGCCGGGGGGCTCGCCGCCGGGTTGCTGCCACGGGTCGCCCGGGTTGGGGTTGGGGTACTGGTTCATGCCGCGATTGTGTCAGAGCCCGTACGCCCGTCGGGTGAAAACGGGCATCGGGTGGGGTCCACACGCGGCCGGTCGGCGTGGACACGCAGGCGGGTGGCCGGATGTGGCCAAACGCGACGGGCGGTGACGGGGTGTCCGCCGACCGTGGCCCCGGGATTCACGCTGCTTGTGGCGCAGGTCACTTTTAAACCCGTGTGGCGCGGCCGCGGTCCGGCCCAAACATGAAAGTCTTTCGCGATTTGGTTACCTGTGCGTAGCATTCCGCTGATCCATCGCCGACCCCCAGGTGGTGACAGCACGTGTTCCCCCGACTCAGCAGACGGTTGCGCGCCGGTACGGCGGGTGCCGCACTCGCGGTCGCGGCGGCGACCGCAGGCGCACTCCCCGCGACCTCGGCCTCGGCCGACCCCGAACCCCTCGTCCCCGAGGACTACTGCGCGCCCGAGGGATGCCACGACATCCTGCCCCCCGGACAGAACGGCGGCGCGACACTCGCCGAGATCCTCGGCCACCAGCTCTTCGGCACCCGACCCCGGCACTCGTCCAGCCAGCTGGACATGTACGACAACCTCGTCCACCACTACGACGGCCTCACCGAGGACGGACTGGACGACTTCTTCCTCGACTCCACGTTCGGGGTCGACCCCGACGACGTGGGCCGTGAGTACCAGCCCCGCGAGGACGTCACCATCGTCAGGGACTCCGGCCACGGCATCCCGCACGTCACCGGCACCACCCGCGAGGGCACCATGTTCGGCGCCGGTTACGCCGCCGCCGAGGACCGCCTCTTCCTCATGGACGTCCTGCGCAGGGTCGGCCGGGGCGAACTCACCCCCTTCGCGGGCGGGGCCGCGGGCAACCGGGCCCTCGAACAGGACCTGTGGCGCACCGCGCCCTACACCGAGGAGGACAAGCAGGCCCAGATCGACCGCGTCGCGGCCAGCGGCGAGCGCGGCCGGCAGGCGCTGGAGGACGTCGACGCCTACCTGGACGGCGTCAACGCCTACATCCGCGCGTCCGACCAGGGCCGCTACTTCCCCGGCGAGTACGTCCTGACCGGGCACAAGGACGCGATCACCAACGCCGGCGAGATCGAGCCCTTCACCCCCGCCGACGTGGTCGGCATCGCCTCCATGGTCGGCGGTATCTTCGGCGGCGGGGGAGGAGGGGAGGTCCGCTCCGCGATCGTCCTCGCCAACTTCCAGGACCGCTACGGCGCCGAGGAGGGCGCCGAGCTCTGGTCGGCCTGGCGCATGGAGAACGACCCCGAGGCCGTGGTCAGCGTCGACGGCGAGTTCCCCTACACCGGCACCCCCGACGACCCGGTCGGCGAGGTCGTGCCCGACCCCGGCTCCGTCGAGTACTACGACATCGTCCACGACGAGTACGGTTCCGCGGCCTCCGGCGGGACGGCCGACCCGCTCGCCGCGGAGGCGGCCCCGTCGGCGCAGGAGTCCGAACCCGAGGACGCCGCCGACCCGCCCACGCTCGACGACCTCTCCGGGTCCCAGCGGGAGCGGGTCGAGGACATGGCCGAGGAGGGCGACGTGGACTCCCTGGAGGGCGTCTTCAACGACGGCGTCCTGCCCGACGGCTTCATGGACCCCCGCGGCATGTCCAACGCCCTGCTCGTCTCCGGCGAGCACACCGAGAGCGGCAACCCCGTCGCCGTCATGGGCCCCCAGACCGGCTACTTCTCCCCGCAGCTGCTCATGCTCCAGGAACTCCAGGGGCCCGGCATCAGCGCCCGGGGGGCCTCGTTCGCGGGGGTGAGCTTCTACGTCCAGATGGGCCGCGGCGTCGACTACGCCTGGAGCGCCACCTCGGCGGGCCAGGACCTCACCGACACCTTCACCGTCGACCTCTGCGAGACCGACGGTTCCACTCCGACGACCGCCTCCCGCGCCTACGTCGACGGCTCCGGAGACTGCGTTCCCTTCGAGGAGCTCAGTGTCACCAACGACTGGGAGCCCACCGTCGCCGACCAGACCGCGGCGGGCGGCTACACCCTCACCTCGCTGCGCTCCGAGTACGGCCTCGTACGGTCCTTCGCCACCGTCGACGGGGACCCGGTCGCCTTCACCTCGCTGCGCTCCACCTACATGCGGGAGGTCGACTCCATCATCGGCTTCCAGCGGTTCAACGATCCGGGCGAGATCACCTCGGCGGAGACCTTCACCGAGGCCGCCTACGACATCGGCTACGCCTTCAACTGGCACTACGTCGACGACGAGGACATCGCCTTCGTCAACTCCGGCGCCAACCCGGTCCGCTCCGGCGGCACCAACCCGAACCTGCCGATCGACGCCTACTCCGGCGCGGGCTGGTCGGGCTGGGACCCGGCGACCAACGGGGCCGACTACCACCCGCTGTCCGACCACCCCCAGGCGATCAACCCGGACTACATCGTCAACTGGAACAACAAGCCCGCCCAGGGGTACACCTCCGGTTGGTCCACCGGTTCCGTGCACCGCGGCGACCTCCTCGACGTCCGCGTCTCCGGGCTCGTCGAGAGCGGCCACCGGTTCACCACCGCCTCCCTCACCCGGGTGATGATGGAGGCCGGGACCGCGGACCTGCGGGCGCAGGAGGTCCTGCCGCTGCTCCTGGAGGTCATCGACTCCGCCGGGGTCGACGACCCCGAACTGGCCGCCGCCGTCGAGGAGCTGCGGGCCTGGAACGAGTCCGGCTCCCTGCGGCGCGAGCCCGAACGGGACGCCGGGTACTACGCGCACGCCGACGCCATCCGCGTGCTCGACGCCTGGTGGCCGCGCCTGGTTCGGGGGCAGTTCGAACCGGGGCTCGGCGCGGACCTCTACACCGAGCTGACCCGTGCCGCCCGCGTGGACGAGTCGCCCTCCGGCAACGGCCACGTCGGCTCGGCCTTCCAGTACGGCTGGTGGTCCTACGTGGACAAGGACCTGCGCTCCGTACTCGGCCACGAGGTCCGGGGGCCGCTGGGCGAGACCTACTGCGGCGGGGGAGACCTCGACGCCTGCCGCACGGTCCTGCTCGACACCCTCGCGGAGGCGGCGGCCGTCCCCGCGGAGGAGGTCTACCCGGGCGGCGGACCCTGTTCGGCCGGGGACCAGGTGTGTGCCGACGCGGTGGACCACCAGGCGGTCGGCGGGATCGGTATGTGGCCGATCGCCTGGCAGAACCGGCCCACGTACCAGATGGTCTACCAGTTCTCCGGCGGACGGTAGTGCCTCCGGTCGGCTGACCGGGCCACCCGGGCCGCGGCCCGCGGTGCCTCCCACGGGGGTGCCGCGGGCCGCGGCCGCGTGTGCCTCCCGCGGCGGCGGCCCCGTGCGTCCGCCCGGCCGCGGCCGTACCCGCGTCCGGCGTCCTGTCCGCCCGTCCACGGGCGGACTTCTTTCGTGGGTACGTGCGGCGTGCGGGAGTGTGCCCGTGCGCTCGGTGCCCGCGGTGCCGCATCGACGGCCACAGCGCCGATCACTCCGTCGGATCGCGTGCTTCGTCCGTCTCGTGTGGGTAGCTTAAGGATTACCCGATACGTCGCGGGAGGGCCGCAGAACATGCCCGACTGGCTGATCTGGATGATCCTCGCTGGCGCCCTCGGAGTCGCCGAGGCGTTCACACTGACCTTCGTGCTGGGGCTCGTCGCCGTGGCGGCGCTCGTCGCCGCGCTCCTGGGCGCCATCGGACTGCCCGTGGCCGTGCAGGTCATCGGATTCGCCGCGACCGCCGTCGCCGGTCTCGTCCTGGTCCGCCCGATCATGCAGCGGCAGATGACCCGCGGTCCCGACGCGCGCTCGGGCACCGCCGCGCTGGTGGGGCGCTCCGGTGTGGTCCTCCGGGAGGTCGACGGCGACCACGGGCTGATCAAACTCTCCGGAGAGGAGTGGTCGGCACGCTGCATCGACGAGGACCTGGTGATCCCGATCGGCACGCACGTCGACGTCATGGAGATCGACGGCGCCACCGCCGTGGTCTACCCCCGGGAGGCCCTGCCCTGAGCCCGGAGGCGACGGGCACCACAGTTCCGAACAGTCCCGAGCCACATCCACGACCCCAAGGTCAGGTGCGGACATGATCGACCCGGCTATTCCCTTCGTCATCCTCGCGGTCATCCTCGTGGCCATCGCGCTGTCGGCGATCCGTATCGTCCCGCAGGCGAGGGCCTACAACATCGAGCGCTTCGGGCGCTACATCCGGACGCTCAACCCAGGGCTGAACTTCATCATCCCGGGTGTGGACCGCGTCAACACCAAGTTCGACCTTCGCGAACACGTCTTCAGCTCGCGGCCCCAGCCGGTGATCACCGAGGACAACCTCGTCGTCAACATCGACACCGTCCTCTACTACCAGATCACCCAGCCCAAGGCCGCGGCCTACGAGGTCGCCAACTTCCTCCAGGCGATCGACCAGCTCACCGTCACCACCCTGCGCAACGTGATCGGCTCCATGGACCTGGAGCGCACGCTCACGTCCCGGGAGGAGATCAACACCCGCCTGCGGGGTGTCCTCGACGACACCACGGGCAAGTGGGGGATCCGCGTCAACAGGGTCGAGATCAAGGCGATCGACCCGCCGCCCACCATCAAGGAGGCGATGGAGAAGCAGATGCGGGCCGACCGTGACAAGCGGGCCGCCATCCTGCACGCCGAGGGTGAGCGCCAGGCCCGGATCCTCAAGGCCGAGGGCGCCCGGCAGCAGGCGATCCTGGAGGCCCAGGGCGACCAGCAGGCCGCCATCCTGCGCGCCGACGGTGAGGCCAAGGCCGTGGAACGGGTGTTCCAGGCGGTGCACGCCAACGACGCCGACGCCAAGCTGCTCGCCTACAAGTACCTGGAGACCCTGCCGCACCTGGCGCAGGGTGAGGGCAACACGTTCTGGGTGATCCCCGGCGAGCTGACCGAGGCGATCAAGAACGTCACCCACGCGTTCTCGGGCGAGGCCGCCGCGTCCGTGCCCTCCACGGAGAAGGAGTCGGAGCGGATCGGGACCGGACCCGCCCGGATCACGGCGGCGGACGAGTCGGAGCGGTCCTCCTCGGAGCAGGCCGCGGTGGAGGCCGCCGAGGCGGCCGAGCGCGCGGTGGCCGACGCGCGGGACGACGTGCGCAGGGCGGGCGCCAGTATGGGCTCGATGCCCAACCCGCGTGAGGGGGCCTGAGCAGCGGCGGGGAGCCGAGGAAGCGCGGAGCCGGGAGGACCGGAGCCCCGGGAGGACCCGAGGGTCCCGGCTCTCCGGGGCCCGCGGATCAGACGAGCAGGAGTTTGCCCGTGGTCCTGCGGCCGGCGAGGTCGCTCTGGGCCCGCGCCGCCTCGGCCAGCGGGTAGCGTCCGCCGATCCGGACGTCCAGCCGTCCGGCCGCCAGCAGCCCGAACAGGTCGCGCGCCCGTCCCATCAGCTCCTCGCGCTCGGCCACGAAGGTCCCCAGGGACGGCCGCGTGAGGTACACCGACCCGGCCTGGGTCAACCGCAGCGGGTCCACGGGCGGCACCATCCCGCTGGACTGGCCGAACAGCGCCAGCACACCGCGCGGGCGCAGCGACGCCAGGCTCGCGTCGAAGGTGTCCCTGCCGACCCCGTCGTAGACCGCGGCGACCCCGCGGCCGTCGGTGAGGTCGCGTACCGCGTCGGCCACCGGGGTCCGGGTGTAGCGGATGACCTCGTCCGCTCCCGCTTCCCGGGCGAGCCGCTCCTTCTCCCCGGTGGACACGGTGCCGATGACCCGGGCGCCCCGCTCCTTGGCCAGCTGGGTGATGAGCAGGCCGGTTCCGCCCGCGGCCGCGTGCACCAGGACGGTGTCACCCTTCGCCACGGGGTACACGGAGTACGTCAGGTAGTGGGCGGTGAACCCCTGGAGGAGGAGCGCCGCCGCCTGCTCGTCGCGGACCCCGTCGGGGACCGGGACGACGACGGAGGCCCGGACGACCGCCCGGTCCGCGTAGCCGCCGGGGGCCATCGCCCATCCGACCCGCTGACCGACGGACAGGTCGCGCACACCCTCGCCCACGGCCGCGACGACACCGGCCGCCTCCATCCCGGGGACGTAGGGGAGGGGGACGTCGTACTGGCCCTCGCGCTGGTAGATGTCGATGAAGTTGACCCCGCGGGCGGTCACGTCGACCAGGACCTCGCCGGGGCCGGGTTCGGGAGCGTCCGCCTCGGTCAGCCGCAGTACCTCGGGGCCGCCGTGTTCCTCGATGACGATGGCGCGCACTGGTCCACTCCTTCGCTGGGTCCGACTGCCCGCATCATGCCAGCCGGACCCGGCGCCGTCGCGCACCGGTTCCCGGTTGGGGCCGGTTTTTCGGGACGGTCACCGGAGGGGGTGGTCGTCCGGGCGCCGGCAGGGTCGCGCACGACGGGGCGGGCCTCGGAGCGGGGAACGAGCGGCGGGCGCGGCCGAGGAGGGACCGTCCCTGACCTTCGGGCGCCCGGACACGGTCCGCAGCGCAGCGGAGGACCCGAAAAACGCGGCCTGGTCCTCGGTGAGGATCTCGTGCACGGAGAAGTGGGTGTAGAGCACGCCGAGCGGGCTGCTCCCGGGGCCTACCCGGGTCACGACCCCCGCCCGGTGCCTGCCCTCGGGCTCCTCCGCGTCGTCCGGGAGCGGGTCGTCCCGCCGTCCGTGGCGTCCAGCGCGCGGGCGGTGCCGAAGTCGATGACCTTGGGCCCGACGCCGGACAGCAGGGCGTTGGCGGGCTTGAGGTCGCGGTGGACCACCCCGGACCCGGGGATGGCGGTGAGCACCGCGGCGACCTCCAGGGCCAGACCCTCCAGGGTGCCGCCGGCCATCGGCCCGCCCGCGAAACGGTTCCCCGGACGCCCCGATTTCGCTAGTGTTAGAACACATGTTCGAACTCTGGTCCGTTCTTCCCCGGGCGGGCGGCCCGGTGCGTGTGTCGGAACGGGGGCGGTCGAGGGTGAGGGGAAGTGCGGTGGGACGGTACTACGGGGCGGAGGTCACGGTCGTCGAGGACGCCGGGCGTCCGGCCAGGTTCACCTGGAACGGCCGGGTGTTCGGGGTGCGCAGGATCCTCGACCACTGGGTGACCGTGCGCATGGACTGGAGTCCGGCCAGCGCGCCGCGGGCCCCCGAACGCCGCCACTGGCGGGTGGAGGCGGGAACCGCCCACTCCCAGGGGGTGTACGAACTGCGCCATGACACCGCGACCGGCGCGTGGCTGCTGTCCCGGGTCTGGGACTGATCCCCGGGTGGCGCGCGGCGCCCTCCGCCGGTGTCCGAGTCCGGTCAGCGGCCCAGGTCGGAGGGGACGAGGCTGTAGGCCGCCAGGTCGGTGCGGCCCTCGTGCAGCGGCATCGCGTTGCGCTCGACCCCCTCGAACACGAACCCGGCCTTCTCCGCCACCCTCCGCGACCCCGTGTTCCCGGTGGCGGCCTTGAGTTCCACGCGTTGGAAACCCTGGTCGATCGCCCAGCGTGATACCGCCACGACCGCCTCGGTCGCGAACCCGTGCCCCCGCGCCCGGGGGGAGACCACGTAGCCGACCTCGGTCCGCATCGAGGGCCAGTCCGTGCGCAGCAGGCTGATCGATCCCGCCAGGCGGCCCGTCCGCTTCTCCACGGCGGCCCAGTGCTGTCCGTCGCCGTCGGCCCGCAGGGCGGGGGCGAGCAGCCGACACCACCGCTCGGCGTTCTCGCGCGTGTAGGGGACGCCGGGTTCGGGGAGCGGCACCCACCTCTGGAGGCCGGGGTCGGCGTAGGTCAGGTGGACGTCGTCGATGTCGTCCTCGACGAACGCGCGCAGTCGCAGCCGTTCCGTCTCCAGGATCACGGAGGGCAGGGTGCGCCTGGCGGGGGAGGTCGGTGGGGTGTCGGGCATGGGTGCGGCGGGTCCTCGGTCGTCGGATGATGCGCACACCCTAATGCGCGGGAAACGGCACTCGGTCACCAGAATGATCTACGTCGTAAAGGCGGCATGGCTGTTCCGGTGCGCAGGGGCGGGGGAGCCTCCCGAGAGTGGTGCCCCGCCCCCGGGGCTCCCCCGCCCGTCATGCGCCCGTCCCGACGGAGGGTCAGGCCCGGCCGCGGATGACCCGCTGGCGGATCTCGGTATCGAACACCGCGGAGAACGCGTTGCCCGGGCACTCGGTGTCCAGCCAGTCGCGGTGGCGCGAGATCGTCCGGGCCGGTGTCGTCGCGCCGGTACCCGGGTGGACGTACTCGATCTCCGCGGCCGGGTCCACCCCCGACACCGCGCACAGCACGCGCAGGACGTTGACGAGGGAGTCCCGCGCGGCCCGGGTGGGCAGCTCGTCGGTGAAGTCACCGAGCAGGCACACACCGATGTTGCCGTGGTTGAACGTGTAGGCGTGCCCGGCCGTCACCGACTCGGCCCGGCCCGGCCGGGGCCACCCGGAGAAGACCGGCACCCCGTCCCCGCCCGAGTGGCGGCCCTCGTAGACCGTGCCGTCGGGGGCGATGAGCGCGTGGTAGCCGATGTCCCCCCACGCCAGCTCGACCGCGTGCAGGTGGTAGACGGCCCGCACGTCGGCGGCGTGGTCGCCGGTGGTCGCCAGCGCGGTGTGGTGCACGGTGAGCGCCTGTACGGGGTGGAACTCGGCGGGCCAGAGGTCGTTGCCCTCGTCGTCGAAGCGGTACGACTCGTCGGCACCCCAGCCCGAGCGGGTCACGAACCGCGCGGACGGGCGCCCGGAGGAGCCGCCCAGGGTCTGGTAGCCGTCGCCCTCCGCCGACAGCGACGTGCGCGCCGGGCCGTCGAACCGCAGCGCCTCCCCGTCGCTCAGGTTCAGGGCCGTCGTCCTGGCTCCGCCGCGCACCTCGTAGCCGGTGGCCCCCTCAGGGGCGCGGACGAGGGCGGAGGAGTCGGGGTCCCGGTCGTCCCGGCCCGAGGTGTGCAGGTGCAGGGGTTCCCAGGGGCCGAGGCCGCCGCCCGTCTCGAAGCGGATCGCCGGTTCGGCCGCGGCCGTCGCGGGTCGGGTCACGGTCACCACGTCGAAGCGGGTGTCCGGCCGGACGAGGCCGCCGGTCTCCGGGGACGGCTCGGCGATCACACGGGGGATCTCCAGGGCCGTGTCGGCCATGGCGGGGCCGCGCGCGGGCAGCGCGGTGCCGAGCGCGGTCAGGCCCGCGAGGGCGGTGGAACCGGTGAGGAATGAGCGGCGTCGCATACGTCGTCCTTCTCGTGGGTGCAGGTCTGGGGGTCCCGTCGGCGGTGGGGGCGGACGCTGGGTGTCAGTCGTCCGGCGCCGGGGCGGGAGCGGGTTCTTCCCGGGGCCGGGGAAAGTGCGCACAGCCTTGCACAGGCCCGTTCCCGTAGGGGTTTCGGCGCGCCGAATCGGCTGTCGGAACCGGTTCGGCGACCGGACGCCGGTTCGTTCCCGCGCGGTGCGCTCGGGGACGGAATCCGTGGCCAGGTGGGCCGGGCGCGGTCCTCCGGGGCGGGGTTCGGGTGGAGCGCCTCCGGATCCGTCGGGGGTGCCGTCGGCGCCGACGGTGTTCCGGAGCGGGTTCTGACAGAGTTGGTACGCATGTGGTCCTTGGGGGAGTCGGGAAGGTCAGCCCTGGTGGGGACCCGGGTGAACGGAACAAACGTCGCGGACTACGCTTACGGGTCTATGTCGGATCAGGTGGACAACGGGTAGTCGACACACCTCTTCGGGGAGCGATCATGACCAACGGTGACCGCGAGTCGGCCCGGCGCGACGGCGACCGGGGGGACTCCCGGGAGCAGAGCGGGCAGGGCGCCTCGGAGCTCGGCGGCCTCCTGGAGGGACTGCCCGAGTCGGGGCGCGGAGCCCAGCCGAGCCGCGGCGGGGGGACGAATCCGTTCCGCCAGTCCTCGCGGCCGTCCGCCCCGGCGCCCGCCGCCTCCGCGCCCACGGAACCGATTCCGGCGGTGGCCGAACCCGACCCGGCGGAGCACGGGGCGGACGCGGCGCGGCCCCCGGCGGAGTCCGGCTCCGCGCCGCCGGAGGAGGCGGTGACGGCCGACGCCGCTCCGGAGGCGGCGGACGACCGGCCCAGCCCCAACGTCATCCCCTTCCGGGGCGGGGACCGGACCCCGTCCCGCGACCAGGGGCGCGACCAGGGGCGCCTCCCGGACCCGGTGCCCGCCGCCGAACCACCCGCGCGAACCACCGCACCAGGACCCGCGGACCCGCGTTCCACGACCACCGAAGCGGAGCAGAGCAACACCGTGCACGCACAGCAAGCAGCCGAGCCCCGCCCGGAGCCCGGGCGCACCGGTCCGCGTCCCCAGGCCGCCCCGGCGCCCGCCGCCTCCGGCCCCCGGGTCGACCACTCCTACGGCGGCCCCGAGCGCGCCGCCGTCTACCGGGCCATCAACGAGCGCCGCGACGTGGTCGGGGGCTTTCGTCCCGACCCGGTTCCCGACGACGTCCTCATGCGTGTCCTGGAGGCCGCCCACCAGGCGCCCAGCGTCGGCGACGCGCGTCCCTGGGACTTCCTCGTCATCGACGACCCCGCCGTGCGGGCCCGCGTGCGCGACCTGGCCGAGGCCGAGCGCGACGACCACACGCGCGCGCTGCCCGGCGACCGTGCCCGGACACTGGCCGGGCTGAAGGTCGAGGCGATCGCCGGGGCCCCGCTCAACATCGCCGTCACCGTCGACCCCTCGCGCGGCGGCCGCCACGCCCTGGGCCGCCACGCCCAGCCGTTGAGCTCCGGGTACTCGCCCGCGCTCGCCGTGGAGAACCTCTGGCTGGCCGCGCGGGCCGAGGGGCTCGGAGTCGGCTGGATCAGCCACGTCGACGAGCGCGACGTCGCCCGTGCCCTCGACCTCCCCTCGCACCTGGAGGTGGTCGCCTACCTCTGCGTGGGCTACGTCGAGGACTTCTCCGCCGGGCCGGGGGCCGCGGCCCCCGGCCCGGCGGCTGGGCGCCCCCTGTCCTGGGCGGTGCACCGCGATCGCTACGGCCGCCGCGGTCTGCCCGGCCAGGAGCCCACGAGCCTGCTGGAGGAGACCATCGCCGCCATCGGAGCGCTGAACACCCGCGCGGTGGAGGAGGCCAGGGACCGGCAGAACCGCATGACCAAGCCGCAGGGCTCCCTCGGGGTCCTGGAGGAGGTGTCGGTCCGGCTCGCCGGGCTGGCGGGCGTGTGCCCGCCGCCGATCCCCGAGCCGGTCGCGGTCGCGGTGTTCGCCGGCGACCACGGTGTGCACGCGCAGGGGGTGACCCCGTGGCCGCAGGAGGTCACGACCCAGATGGTGCACAACTTCCTCGCCGGGGGCGCGGTGGTCAACGCCTTCGCCGCGCAGGTCGGCGCGGAGGTCACGGTCGTGGACGTGGGCGTGGCCGGGGACCTGCCCCGGGCCGCGGGCCTGCTGCCCCGCAAGGTGGCGCGCGGCACCGCCGACCTCACCCGGGGCCCGGCGATGACCCGGGAGCAGGCCCTCCAGGCGCTGGAGGGCGGTATCGAGGTCGCGCGGGACCTGGTGTCGGCGGGCAACCGCTGCCTGGTCACCGGGGACATGGGTATCGCCAACACGACGCCGGCCGCCGCGCTGGTGTGCGCGTTCACCGGGGCCGAGCCGCAGGACGCCACCGGTCGGGGGACCGGTGTGGACGACGCGACCTTCGAGCACAAGGTGTCCGTGGTGCGGCGCGCCCTGGCGGCCAACCCCGTGGACCCGGCGGACCCGATCGGCACCCTCGCGGCCCTGGGCGGGCTGGAGCACGCGGCCCTGGCCGGGTTCGTCCTGGGCGGTGCCGCCCTGGGGGTTCCGGTCCTGCTCGACGGGGTCATCGCGGGGTCGGCCGCGCTCGCCGCCGCGGCCATCTCCCCGGAGGCGGTCCAGGCGTGCTTCGCCGGACACCGCTCCAGTGAGCCCGGGCACGCGCTCGCCCTGGCCCACCTGGACCTGCGTCCGCTGGTGGACCTGGAGATGCGGTTGGGGGAGGGGTCGGGCGCCCTGTTGGCGCTGCCAATCCTCCAGGCGTCGGCCCGCGTCCTGCGCGACGTGGCGACCTTCGACGACGCGGGTGTGTCCGCCCTCGGCTGAGGGGCCGGTTCCCGAGGGGGCCGTGCCTGGCCGCGCCGCCGCTGGGTGCGGCCGGGTTCACATCGCGTGAACTCGCCGGTTTACTCGGGTGTAATACCGCTTTGACAAGGTGGTTCACACCATCGCGAAACATCGCCGGCGGCGCGATGGAGGAGCATCCGCGCACCCCGCCGTCGTCGCCGGGGGCCGGTACGGACGACGGAAGGGGCGCGAACGTGACCTATCTGCTGGGTTTGCGCATGAAGGGCCGCGACGTCCTCGTGGTCGGAGGGGGACGGGTCGCCGGGCGCCGCGTTCCGGTGCTGCTGGAGGCGGGTGCGCGTGTCACGCTCGTGTCGCCCGAGGTCTCGGCCGCGCTGGAGGACCTGGCCGCCGCGGGGCGCGTCACGTGGGAGCGGCGGGGCTACGCCCCCGGTGACGTGGCGGGCCCCGGCGCCCCCGAGTTCTGGCTGGTGCACGCCGCCACCGACGATCCCGACGTGAACGCGGCGGTCACCGAGGAGGCCGAGTCCGCCCGGGTGTGGTGCGTGCGCGCCGACGACCGGCACGCCTCCTCGGCCTGGACGCCCGCCACCGGGACCGCGGCCGGGATCACCGTCGGTGTGGTGGCCTCCGGTGACCCGCGCAGGGCGGCGGGTCTGCGCGACGCCATCACCGACGGGCTCGCCGACGGCACCCTGGACGCGCGGCGCGGCCGTGAGCGGTTCAGCGGTGTCGCGTTGGTGGGCGGCGGACCGGGGGACCCCGGTCTGATCACGGTCCGCGGGCAGCAGTTGCTCTCCCAGGCCGACGTGGTGGTGGTCGACCGGCTGGCGCCGACCTCGCTGCTGGACCGTCTGCCGGCGGACGTGGAGATCGTCGACGCCTCGAAGATCCCCTACGGCCGGTCGATGAGCCAGGAGGACATCAACGCGGTTCTGGTCGACCGGGCCCGTCGCGGCAGGTTCGTGGTCCGGCTCAAGGGCGGTGACTCGTTCCTCTTCGGCCGGGGCGGGGAGGAGGCCGCGGCGTGTGCCGCCGCGGGTGTGCCGGTCATCGCGGTCCCCGGTGTGACCAGCGCGCTGGCCGCCCCGGCGAGCGCGGGCATCCCCGCCACCCACCGCGGGGTGGCCCAGGACGTGCACATCGTCTCGGCGCACGTGGCCCCGGGCGACGAGCGCTCCACCGTCGACTGGCGGGGGCTGGCGCGCGCGGGCGGGACGGTGGTCGTGCTCATGGGGGTGGAGCGGATCGAGGCGATCGCCGAGGCGCTCGTGGAGCACGGCCGTTGCGCGCAGACCCCGGTCGCGGTGGTGCAGGAGGCCACGCTGCCTGGTCAGCGTACGGTCACGGGTACGCTGGCGGACATCGCCGCCTCGGTCCGATCGGCCGGGGTGCGGCCCCCGGCGGTGGTGATCATCGGAGAAGTGGTCAAAACAGCGCGGGATCTTGACATACTGCACACGGGGACCCAGTTCGAGACGCGTCGACTGGCGACCGGGCGCGATCTCCAGTGAGACCCCCCGCCAGCGGCGTTCGACGTGCGTGCGGTGGGGGACCGTCAGCACCGATGAGGAGGGCATACCGATCATGACCCGGCCGTCGGCCGCACCGGACGCCAGCGGCGCCGGTGCCTCGGACCGGTTCGGTACCGGACCGGCCGCCACCTCCGACCATCCCGCTCCGGACCCGGGTTCCGCACCCGCGGCCGACGCCGCCGTTCGCGGGGGCCCGACCGGTGCCGCTGCTCCCGCGCGCTCCGGAGCGGCCGAGCAACCTTCTCCCACCTGGGAGGACGATCGTTTCGAGCGCGTCCTGGAGTCGCTGCGCACCCAGATCCGTGACCTGGAGTTCGCCGATGGGCTGCCCGCCGCCGAGGAGGGGCGGGTGCTGCGGGACGATGTTCTGGCGCAGCTGTCCGACTACGTCCTGCCCCGGGTGCGGCGGCCCGACATCCCGTTGCTGATCGCGGTCGCCGGTTCCACGGGCGCGGGCAAGTCCACACTGGTCAACAGTCTGGTCGGTGAACAGGTCACGACGACCGGTGTGCGCCGTCCCACCACCAACAGCCCGGTGCTGGCGTGCAACCCGGCCGATGTGGACTGGTTCAGCGAGGCGTCCTTCATCCCGGCGCTGCCCCGTGTGCGCCAGCAGGGGCTGGCCATGCCGGGCAAGGACGGCATGCTCGTCCTGGCGGCGAGCGAGGCCATGCCGCGCGGTGTCGCCCTGCTGGACACCCCGGACGTCGACTCGGCGGTGGCCGCCCACCACGAGTTCGCCGCCAAGTTCCTCGACGCGGCGGACCTGTGGGTGTTCGTCACCACCAGCACCCGTTACGCCGACGCGCGCGTGTGGGAGTTCCTCCAGGTGGCGCGCGACCGGGACACGTCGCTGGCCGTCGTGCTCTCCCGGGTCCCGCGCAGGGGACGGCGTCAACTGCTCGACCACTTCGGCGCCATGCTGGAGGCCAACGGCCTGGGCGCGGCGGCGCGGTTCGCGATCCCCGAGACCGACCAGGTCAAGGGGGAGCGCTTCACCGCCAACGTCGCCGACCACATCCGGACCTACCTGGCGGACGTGGCGGGCGAGGCCGACCAGCGCGACCGGGTCTCGCGCCGCACCTTCGTCGGCGTCATCGACAGCTTCCGCTCCCGGGTGCCCGAACTGGCCCGGCAGGTGGAGATGCAGGTGGAGGCGGGCCGGGTGCTCAGCGGCGCCGTGGACGACGCCTACGCCGAGGCGCGCCGCCACGTGGACGACGGGCTCGCCGACGGTTCTCTGCTCAGCGGTTCCCTGCTCGCGCGGTGGCAGGAGGTGGCCGCCAGCGGTGAGCTCGCCCGGAGCCTGCGGCCGCGCGGCAGGCGGGCGCGGCGGCGGCGCCGTGCGGAGTCGCTGGAGCGGGGGCAGCGGGTCGGCGCGCTGGAGGAGGCCGTCCGCGACTCCCTGTCGGCGCTGGTGGTGTCGGCCGCCGAGCGCGCCGGGCACGGGATCGAGGCGCGGTGGCGGGAGATGCCGGGGGGTGAGGACCTCGCGGAGAAGGCGCTCGCGCTTCCCGGCGGGGGGCTCCTGGCCCAGCGGTTCCGCAAGGAGTTGGCCGAGTGGCAGGCCGAGGTCGCGGAGATGACCAAGGCCAGTGGCGCGACCAAGCGCTCCGTGGCCCGGTTCGTCACCTTCGACCACGACATCGTCGCGCTCGTCCTGGTCATGGACCTGCTCGGCTACGAACGGTCCCGGTCCGGAGGCGGCGCACACGCGGCCGAGGCCTCCGGCCCCTCGCCGCAGCGCCTGCTCAAGGGGCTGTTCGGGGCGCAGGCCCTCCGTAGCATGGGTACGGCGGCCCGCGACAACCTGCGCGGCCGGGTCGAGGCCCTGCTCGCGCAGGAGCGCGCGCCCTTCGACAGCACCCTGGCGTCGGCCGGGATTCCCTCCGAGGACAGTGCCGTCCAGCTCTATCAGGCCACGTACAACCTTGAGATTGCGCGATGACGACTCAGTGGAACCCCGCGCGGGCGACCGGGGAGACCGGTGCCCCCGAACCCGGGGACGAGGTCCGACCGGTGGACCGTTCCGAAGCCGTGGGTGACGACGATGCGCCGCGCGGTGCGTCGGCGTCGGCCGAGGGCGGCCCCTGGCGCGGATACACGGTGCCGGTTCCCGACCATCCCGGCGGCGGGTCCGGTCCCGGCGCCGACGGGGCCGCGGTGACGGCCGCGCACGACGGGATCTCGGGGTACCCCGACGCGGAGCCGGCGGAGGAGGCCGCTCCCCGCCGGGGGCAGGGGCGGCACGCCCGTGTGGCCGCGGAGCGGGACGGTGAGGTTTCCGTCGCCGCCCCGGGCGGCGGCGACGTGCTCGCGCCCGGTGGCGGTCTCGGCGACGCGGCCGGAGGCGGCCAGGACGTGGACGACGACGCCGGTGAGGGCGGCCGGGAGCGCCACGGTACCCGGGGCGCCGGCCACTCCCGGAACGGCCGCGGTACGCGCGGAGTGCGCGGAAGCAGGGGGGAGCGGGGCCGTCGCGGTGTGCGCGGTGCGCGTGACGCGGGCGCCGCCCGTGACGGTCAGGGCGAGGGGGACGACCCGGACGGCCTGGCCGGATGGGTGGGCAGTCTCGCCGAGGCCGCCGAGGACGCCCAGATCGCCGGACGCGTCACCGGTGCCTTCCCCGCGGTGTCCCCCAGCCCCCCGGAGTGGGTCCCCGCCCCGGGGCAGGACGAGGACGGGGCGGACCGCGGGTCGGCCGAGGGCGGTTCCGCGGACGTGTCCCCGGCGCGTGGTGTCCCCGCGGACCGGCAGGGGACCGACCCGCTGGACGCAGACGCCGGTACGGCCGCCGGCACGGGGCCGCAGCCGGTGGTCGGGCAGGAGGACGGCGGGCCCCTGCCCCGTCGCGTCCCGGGGCCGTCCGCGGTCTCCGGGGCCTTCAGGGCCGTGGGCGCGAACGGCTCCGCCGAGTCCGACGCGACGGAGGACGGGGGCGGTACTCCGTCCGGATCCGCTCCCGCGGCGACGGACGGGGGGTCGCCCGATCCCGTGAGCGACGCCCCCGGTCCCGGCGCGGGTGACACCGGTGAGAGCGCCCGGGCCTCCGACGGCGCCGACAGTGGCGACGACGAGTACCGTCCGACCACCCACGACCACTGGCGGTCCGAGCGGACGGTCACCCGGGCCGAGCTCGTCGAACGGCTCGACGCCCTGTCCACCCTGACCGAGCTCGGCCAGGAGGACCTGCCCGAGGAGGTCGTCGCCCGTTCCGCGCAGCTGCTCGACCACGCGGGCGCGCGTCTGCGCCTGTCCGGGGAGCACACCGTCGTGGCTCTGGCGGGCGGCACGGGCAGTGGCAAGTCGTCGCTGTTCAACGCACTGTGCGGCCTGGAGCTGTCGCAGACCGGTGTCACCCGCCCCACCACCTCCAAGGCGCACGCCTGCGTGTGGGGGCACGAGGGCGCCGACGCGCTCCTGAGCTGGCTGGGCGTGCCCACCCGCTACCGTCACTCGCGTACCGGCGTCCTGGACGCGGGCAACTCCGAGCTGACCGGGCTGGTCCTGCTGGACCTGCCCGACCACGACTCCGTGCGCAGCATGCACACCGCCGAGGCCGACCGGCTCATCGGGTCGGTGGACCTGCTCGTGTGGGTCCTCGACCCGCAGAAGTACGCCGACGCCGCCGTCCACCACCGCTACCTGGCCCGGATGGCCGGGCACGGAGCCGTCACGGTCGCGGTTCTCAACCAGGTCGACCGGGTCGAGCCGGACGAGCTCGAGGAGCTGCTGACCGACCTGCGGCGCCTGATGGAGACCGAGTCGGGTGTGCATCCCCGGGTGATCACCACCTCGACCGTCACCGGGAACGGCATCCGGGACCTGCGCGAGTTCCTCGGTGAGACCGTCCGCGAACGCCGCGCCCTGGTGGACCGGCTGGTCGCCGACCTGGACCAGGTCGTGGTGGCCTTCGAGGACTTCCACGGTGAGGGGGAGATCCCCGAGGCGGTGCCCGAGCCGGTGGTCGAGCGCGTCCGCAGAGGGCTCTCCGGGGCCGCCGGTGTCAGGGCCGTGGCCGACGTGACCGAGACCAACGACGTCAGGCGCGGCAGGCGGGAGGTCGGCTGGCCGGTGGCCCGCATGGCGGGCAGACTGCGCAAGGACCCGCTGTCGGCGGTCCAGCTCGACTTCCTGCGCAACGACGGCGGGGCGGGTGTGGGCGGTCCGGTCGACGCGCACTCGGCCGAGCTGGAGACGGTCCTGGGGGAGGCGGCCGACGGCGTCTCGGAGGGGATGCCGTCCCTGTGGCGGCGCCGCATGCGCGCGGCCGCGCGCAGCGGGGTCTCGGAGCTTCCGGCGGAGCTGGGCGAGGCGGTCTCGGGCGCGGTCGGCGCCCCCGACCAGAGCCAGCCCTGGTGGAGGGTGGCGCGGTCGGGGCAGTACGCCCTGTTGTCCGTCGCCGCGCTGGGGCTGGTGTGGGCGGTCGTGGCGCTGTCGAGCTGGCTCGCGGGCGGTTTCACCGGGATGGTGATGTTCGACGATCCGGTGTTCGTCGGCTACTCGGGGGCCCTGGTGGCGGCGTCCCTGCTGGTCGGCTGGTTGACCGGGGTGGGCTGCGGCAACCTGGTCGAGGTCGCGGCCGTCCAGCGGCGCGAGGAGGTGGAGCGGGCCGCCGAGGCGCGGGTCGCCGAGATCGCGCGCCGGAGGGTGGCCGAGCCGATGGAGGCCGAGCTGGCGCGGTACCGCGCGTTCCGGGCCGCGTACGAGGTGGCCGGGGCCTCGTCGTGAGGGGCTGAGGCACCGCGCCGTCGGGCGCGGACACCGGTGGGGACGGCTCCGTGGGAGCGTCGAACGGTCCGGGGGCGGGCGGCGCGTCGTGTGCCGCCCGCCCCCGGGTCTTGCCGTGTCGGGTCTCAGGTCCAGTGCACGCTGTTGTACATGTGTCCTCCTCCGATCGGTCGGTGTCGACCGCCCTTGGGGCGGGACGCTGGTTCGGTCGACACCTCGTGTCCGAAAACGGCCATCGAAGCCGGATCTTACGTTAGAGCGTCCCGAAGCCCGATTCCACCCGCCCTCGTGGGCCCCGGGTACCTCGAGCCAATCTAGTCTCTGCCTGCATCGATCATACAATCAGCAATTAAGCTATTACCCAACGTAATGTAAAGTGGTGGGGGCGGCGCCTCGGGGCATGCTGACGTACTCACCTGTGCGCGTGGCGGTTGGGACGGCCGCCGTGCGTCGACGACGCGGAACTCGGTGCGGAATCGGGTCGTCGAAGGGAGAACCGAAGGGGGTGGTTCGCCTATCAGTAGCACGTGTAGGGGTCGCACTGCGGAGCGTGACACAGGGAGGGAGGATGGAGCCGTGAGTATCTCGGAGAAGCCGTTGGCGGCGGAGGGCGCGGCCGCCGGGGAACGGTCACGCTGGCCGGTCCTCCAGCAACCCCGGGGCCTGATCGTCTACATGGGGCTGCTCGTGTTCGCGGCGCTGTTCCTGTTCGGGGCGGCGGCGGCACTGACGACCGTGACGCTGGTGGACGTGGTGACCCTCCTGGCGCTGACCATGTGCGCGGGGATCTGCGTGGAGGCGATCCGCCGTCTGGGGGTGCCCGCGGGGTTCGCCCGCGACCTGCTGGGCGCGTGGTGGTTCCCGGTCGTGCTGCTCCTGCCGCCCGTGTACTCCCTCATCGTCCCCATCCCGGTGTTCCTGCTGCTGCAGCTGAGGGCCAGGCGGGCCCTGGCGCACCGGAGGGTCTTCAACGCCACGGCCATCGGGCTGTCGGGCTTCCTGGCGTCGGTGGCGTGGCACCGGGTGGCCGCCGACGGCCTGTGGCAGGCGATGGGCGGCGTGCCGGACGCGCACGAGCGCCTGGCCACGGGCGCGGGGGTGCTGATCGCGGTCCTGTGCTGTGCCGGGTTCACCGTGCTGAACACGTTCATGGTCGCCCTGGCCGCGCGGATCAGTATGGGGCCGGGGGCGACGCTGCGGCCCATGTGGGACCGGGAGGCGTGCACGGTCGACGCCGTCGAGTTATGTGTCGGCGTGACCGTGGCGATCCTCGCCCAGCTCAGCCTGTTCCTCCTGGCCATCGCGGTCCCGCCGGTGCTCCTCCTCCAGCGCAGCCTGCTGTTCCAGCAGTTGCAGATGGCGGCGCGCACCGACCCCAAGACGGGGCTGCTGAACGCGCCGACGTGGGAGCAGGAGGCGTCGGTGGAGATCGCCCGGGCGCGCGCGCAGCGGGGGTACGCGGCCGTGCTGATCATCGACATCGACCATTTCAAGCGGGTCAACGACAACCACGGCCACCTGTTCGGGGACCAGGTGCTGTTGGGGGTGGCGACGACCATCGCGCAGCAGTTGCGCCAGTCCGACCTGCTCGGCCGCTTCGGCGGTGAGGAGTTCGTGGTGCTGCTGCCCGGGTCCGACACCTCGGAGGCGTGGCAGGCGGCGGAGCGGTTGCGTGCGCAGGTCGGGTGCATGGAGATCGCGGTGGAGGACGTGCCGGTGAGCATCACGGTCTCGGTCGGGGCGGCGGTCATCGGCGAGCACGGCAACGACCTCGTGGAGTTGCTGACCGCCGCCGATCTGGCGCTGTACCGGGCCAAGGAGACCGGTCGCAACCGGGTGTGCCTGCCCGCCGGCCGTCCGGGGACGCCGGGAAGGATCCCCGGGCCGCGGGCGGGCGGTCTGCCGGAGCGCGGCGGTTCCCTGGGCGGGGGCGACTGACGCAGGGAGCCGGGAGGGGCTGTCGCGCTCCGGCGGCCGCCCGCCGGGCGGTGTCCGGCCGGTGGCGGATCCGGGCCCCTCGGCCGACCGCGGGCTCCGCGGGGGCGGTTGTCCACAGGACGAGGATCGCCGTTGTGCGCGACCGTCCGGTCACGCACCGTTGGAACATGCACTCCGAACAGCACGACCTCCCGGCGGACCCCTTCGACCACGACCACCACGGCGCCGGGCACGGTGTCGTGCCCGGCGCCCCCGGGAGCGGGTCCGTTCCCGTGCCCGACCCCCGCCCCGCCGGGGAGACGGCGACCGGACCCCCGGGCACCTCCCCGGACGCGCTCAGGCTCACCACACCGACCGACGTGATCGCCGTCCTGCCCTACCTCGCGGGCGGCCCGCCCGATCCCGGGATCGTGCTCCTGGCCCTCCGCGCGGGGCGGGTGCACTCGGTCCTGCGCGCGGACCTGGACGGCGGGGTGCTCCCGGGGCCGCCGAGCGCGCCCCCGGCCCTCGACCACGCCGCGGCGGAAGGCTGCGACACGGTACTGATCGTGGCGTTCGGCCCGCCGGAGCTGGTCACCCCGCACGTCGACGCTCTGCTGGCGGCGGCGCGGGAGCGCGGGACCACCGTCCTGGACGCGCTCCGCGTCACCGGCGGCCGCTACTGGTCCTACACCTGCGCCGTGCCCTCCTGCTGCCCGCCCGAGGGCACGGTGGTCGACGCGGACCGGTCCACCGCCCCCGCCGACGCCGTCCTGCGCGGGATCACGCCCCTGGCGCCGTTCCACGCCGCCGCGGCCGACACCGCGCGGGTGCGCTCCCTGCTCGCACCGGTCGCCGGTCCCGTCGGTGAGGCGGTGGCAGCGGCGGCGGAGGAGGTGGCGGCACGCGTTCGGGAGCGGGCTGCCCGCGACCGCGACGCCCTCGTGGATCTGGGGCTGCCCGCGGTCCGCGCCGCCGTCCGCGCGGAGTACCGGTCGGAGGGGGTCACCGATCCGCGGGGGGTGGCCGAGCTGGGCGTGTACCTGACGCGGACGCGCGTGCGGGACGAGGTGTGGGCCCGGATCACCGCCACGAGCGCCCGGGCGCACCAGCGGCTCTGGAGCCGGGTCACGCGGCACGTTCCCGAACGCCTGCGGGCGGCTCCGGCCTCGCTGCTGGCCGTGGCGGCCTGGCAGGGCGAGGACCGGGCGCTGGCGTCGGCGGCCCTCGACGTCGCCCTGACCGCGGATCCCGGGTACTCGATGGCGCTGCTCATGAGCCGGGCCCTGGCCTGGGGGCTGCCGGTGCGCCGGTGGCGGGAGGCCGCGCCCCGGTGGACGGAGGGGAAGGAGGAGTGGGGTGAGGGCGGCTGACCGCGTGAAGGCGCCGCGATCCGCCGCACACGGGTTCCGGGGCGCTTGACACCGACCGGCCGTCCGCGTTCGGCGCGGCACCGGGTTCACCTGCCGTCTGACCCTGGTGGTGTCACCGGTGGGTGGCATGCTGGGCCGCATGGCGGACAACGCGAACTCGCACCCGGAGCGGCCACCCGGCTACGACGACGATCCTTTGACCCACCGTCCCGAGCTTGTCGACCAGCCCCTGTTCTGGCCGGGGCACCTGGACTCCATGGTGGAGGACGAGGAGACCGAGGAGCTGCTCCTGGGCGCGGACGCCGACGCCGCGGACGACTTCCAGCAGCGGCTGCACGAGCGCGGGGACCGGTTGGTCTTCACCGTCCCGCTGACCGGTGGCCGTCTGTACGTCGTCCACCGCACCGGGGACGACGACCCGGGAACCGACGTCCTCGTGCACGCCCCCGGGTGGGACCGGGCCGAGCTGCTCGCCTGCGCTGACGGGCACTTCACGGGCCCCGGGTTGTCCTGGCCGGAGGTGGTCGCCGCCGCCGACAGCGCGCTTCCCGGCGGTACCACCGACGACCCGGACAGCCGCCTGCTCCTGCTGCTGCCCGCGTTCGGGGACTCGGCCGTGCCCGACGGGGCAGCCGAACGCCTGGCGGCGGCGCTGCGGTCCCGGACCGGCGTCGAGGATCCCGACGCGCTCGCGGTCGCCCTCCTGGAAGGCCAGGGGCCATGGGGGCCCGTGCGGTGGACCACGACCGGAGGCGGTGCGCGGATCAATGACGGCGGCTGGTCGTCCCGCAACCCCGGGAACCACTTCGCGTGGTCGCCGGAGCGGCTGTCCCGGGTGAGCGGCGCGCTGGCCCCTGACTCCGGGGCGGTGCCGGGCCAGGGGTGAACGCCCCGACCGCTCCGGGAGGGGCCCTGCCCGTGCTGGGCCGGCCGCTGGAGGCTCCGGGGCCAACGGCCGGACCGGGCGGTCGGGGCCCGCGCCGGGTTCGCCCCTCCGCCGCCGTAGCGGTGGTCGGGTCACTCTCCCGCCGTTCGCACCCGCGCACACGTGTTCTCGGACGGCTCCCGTGCTCGGGAAGATCGGGACGCCGTCACGCGTTCCAGGGCGTGACCCGCCGAGCCCCGGAGCACCGCCGTGCGGCGGCATCCGGACAGGTCTTGGCACAGGCGCCGACACCCTAGTCTGGAAGACATGCCGGAGTACATCTACACCATGCAAAACGTGCGCAAGGCGCACGGCGACAAGGTCGTCCTTGACAACGTCTCGGGGTCGTTCCTGCCCGGAGCCAAGATCGGCGTCGTGGGGCCCAACGGTGCGGGTAAGTCGACGCTGCTGAAGATCATGGCCGGCATCGAGCAGCCGTCCAACGGCGAGGCGCGCCTGATGCCCGGTTTCACCGTGGGCCTGCTCGCCCAGGAGCCCCACCTCGACGCCGACAAGAACGTCCTGGAGAACGTCGAGGACGGGGTCGCCGAGACCAAGGCGATGCTGAACCGCTTCAACGAGATCGCCGAGCAGATGGCGACCGACTACTCCGACGACCTGTTGGAGGAGATGGGCAAGCTCCAGGAGCAGCTCGACCACCGCAACGCCTGGGACCTGGACAGCCAGCTGGCCCAGGCCATGGACGCTCTGCGCTGCCCGCCCGGGGACGCCTCCGTCACCCAGCTGTCCGGTGGTGAGAAGCGCCGCGTCGCCCTGTGCAAGCTGCTGCTGGAGGCGCCCGACCTGCTGCTCCTCGACGAGCCCACCAACCACCTGGACGCCGAGAGCGTGAACTGGCTGGAGCAGCACCTGGCCAAGTACCCCGGCACCATCGTCGCCATCACCCACGACCGGTACTTCCTCGACCACGTCGCCACGTGGATCCTGGAGCTGGACCGCGGCCAGTTCTACCCCTACGAGGGCAACTACAGCACCTACCTGGAGACCAAGCAGTCCCGTCTGAAGGTCGAGGGGCAAAAGGACGCCAAGCGCTCCAAGCGCATCAAGGAGGAGTTGGAGTGGGTCCGCTCCAACGCCAAGGCCCGCCAGACCAAGAGCAAGGCCCGTCTCCAGCGCTACGAGGAGATGGCGGCCGAGGCCGACAAGACCCGCAAGCTGGACTTCGAGGAGATCCAGATCCCGCCGGGCCCGCGTCTGGGCAACACGGTCGTGGAGGTCAAGAACCTCACCAAGGGCTTCGACGACCGCGTCCTGATCGAGGACCTGAGCTTCTCGCTCCCGCCCAACGGCATCGTCGGCGTCATCGGCCCCAACGGTGTCGGTAAGACGACCCTGTTCAAGATGATCGTCGGCGAGGAGACCCCCGACGAGGGCAAGATCAACGTCGGCGAGACCGTCGAGATCTCCTACGTCGACCAGTACCGCGGCCGGATCGACGACACCAAGAACGTCTGGGAGACCATCTCCGACGGCGAGACCTTCATCGAGGTCGGCAAGGTCGAGATCCCCAGCCGCGCCTACGTCGCCGCGTTCGGCTTCAAGGGTTCGGACCAGCAGAAGCCCTCCGGGGTGCTCTCCGGCGGTGAGCGCAACCGCGTCAACCTGGCGCTCACCCTCAAGCAGGGCGGCAACCTCCTGCTCCTGGACGAGCCCACCAACGACCTGGACGTGGAGACCCTCGGCTCACTGGAGAACGCGCTGCTGGACTTCCCCGGCTGCGCCGTGATCACCTCCCACGACCGCTGGTTCCTGGACCGCGTCGCCACGCACATCCTCGCCTGGGAGGGCGACGCCAACTGGTTCTGGTTCGAGGGCAACTTCGAGTCCTACGAGAAGAACAAGATCGAGCGCCTGGGCCCGGACGCCGCGCGCCCGCACGCGGTCACCCACCGCAAGCTCACCCGCGACTGACCCTCAGCGCGCACGCGGGGCCCCGCGGACCGGTTCCGGCCTGGTCCGCGGGGCCCCGCGCGTGCCACGGCCCCCGGGCAGCCCCCGGAGCGGAAACCCGGTGTACCCAGGGGCGGGATGTCGCTATCGTCCGGGCATGACGATTCTGTGCGTGCCGTACCACCTGGACGAGTACCTGACCGGCTTCCGGCTCCCGTGGCGCGGGCACGGGGAGACCCTGATCGAGGACTTGCCGGACGCCGATGTGTGGACCCGCATGGCGGCCCTCCACGGGACCGTCGCCGAACGCGTCGCGGACCACGTCCGCGCCGGGCGGGTTCCCACCGTGCTGTCCGGGGACTGCATGGTGGCCCTCGGCACCGCGGCGGGCCTGCAACGGGCCGGCGCGGACCCCTCCGTCGTCTGGTTCGACGCGCACGGCGACGTCCAGACCATGGAGACCAGCGCCTCCGGTTACGAGGGCGGTATCCCGCTGCGTGTACTGGCCGGGTACCGGCCCGACCCCGCGACCGACCGCCTGGGCCTGCGGGGGATCCCCGAGGAGCGCCTGGTCCTCGTGGACGGCCGCGACCTGGACCCGCCCGAGGCCGAGTACCTGCGCGGATCCTCCGTCCGTCAGTGCGCCGTCGCCGACGTGGGACCCGGGACCCTCCCCGACGGGCCGCTCCTGCTCCACGTGGACCTGGACGTCATCGACCCCGGCGAGGTGCCCGGGGTGCTCTTCCCCACACCCGGCGGGCCGAGTGCCGACGAGGTCGTCAAGGCCGTCCACCGGGTCTGGGACACCGGCCGCGTGGCCGCTGTGAGCCTGGGCTGCACCTGGCGGCCGGACCGCGACGAGGACCTGCCCGGCGGGGTCCGTGCCACACTGCTGGCCGCTCTCCTCAGGAGGAGCGCCTGAGAGCCGGGGAGCCGCACCCGGGCGTGCGGAGGTGGCGCGGCCCGCGAGTGTTCCCGGTTCCCCCGGCCCGCCTGACGGGCCGGGGAGCGTCGCATACCCTGGTGGGCGATGACTTCCGCGCGAGATGATCACCAGAACCAGGGCGAGGGGCCGGTGCGAACGACGTTCTACGAGGCCGTGGGCGGTGAGGAGACCTTCACCCGCCTGGTCCGCCGCTTCTACGAGGGCGTCGCGGCCGACCCCCTGCTGCGGCCCATGTACCCGGAGGAGGACCTCGGTCCGGCCGAGGAGCGCCTGCGCCTGTTCCTCATCCAGTACTGGGGCGGCCCGCGTACCTACAACGAGCAGCGCGGCCACCCGCGGCTGCGGATGCGCCACGTCCCGTTCCGCGTCGGCGCCGCCGAGCGCGACCGGTGGCTGGAGCACATGCGCGCGGCGATGGACTCCCTGGAGCTGCACGAGGTCCTCGACCGGCAGATGTGGGAGTACATGGTCATGGCGGCGCACAGCATGGTCAACGTTCCCGAGGAGGCCGCGGCCCCGGCGGTGGCCGACCCGACGTCGTTGTCGGTGGCCTCGAAGGAGGAGCGCGACGACGACGGCGGCGGCGAGACCGTCTCCGTCTCCCTGAAGTAGGGTCCGCGGCCGAGGCCGGGCTCGGCGGCCCCGGGGCGCCCCCGCTCAGGAGTACTGGGCGAGGAAGGCGCGCTCGGTGCCGTTGAGCCGCCGGGCGCTCTGGGTGGGCACGTCGAACCCGACCAGCACCGTCCTGGCCCGCAGGTAGACGGTCGTGTCGTCGCGGATCTCGTAGGCCAGCGTGCAGCTCGCGTTGCGGACCTCGGTCACCCACAGCTCCACCCGCACCGGGTCCTTCCGCGGCAGCAGGGGGGCCACGTAGTCCGCCTCCTGGCGGGCCACGACCATGGCGCCGAAGACCTCCTCGCCCTCCTCGACCATGCCGCCGTAGCGCATGAACGAGATCCGGGCGTCCTCCAGGTAGGTGAGCATCCGCACGTTGTTGACGTGGTGCTGGGGATCAAGGTCGGCGTAGCGGACCTGGGCCAGGTGGACGTGCCGCTGCGGCACGGTCGCGGTTCCGCTGGCTCCGGCCTCGGTCTGTGTCACGTGCTGGTTCCTCTCGTGGGCGGCTCCCGGGGGGCGGACTCCACCGATTGTCCCAATCCCCCCGGGAGGCCGATCCACTGACCAGGTCTCTGGCGTGTGTCGTGAGTCTCCCCGCGGCGGCCGAAGCCCATGGTCGGACCGTGGTTCAGGCCACCGACGCCCCCAGGTGGTGGGCGAGGAAGGCCAGCTGTTCGGCGCTCAGCGCCACGCTCCGGCTCACTGAGCGGGAGCTGTGCCCGACCTCCGACTCGCGCCGCAGCAGGATCGGCCGCTCGTCCGGGGCGGCGGAGGTGGCCCACTGCATCAGCGCGCACAGCTTGCGGGCGTGCATGGGGTCCACCCGGGTGTCGTTGTCGAACACCGTGAACAGTGTCGCCGGGTAGCGGGCCCCCTCACGCACGTTGTGGTAGGGCGAGTACCCCAGCAGCCACTCCAGCTCCCCGGGTTCGTCGGCACTGCCGTACTCCACGTTCCACAGCTGCCCCAGGCCGAAGCCCTCGTAGCGCACCATGTCCAGCAGCGGGGCCGAGCACACCGCGGCGGCGAACAGGTCGGGACGCTGGGTGACCATCGCGCCGACCAGCAGCCCGCCGTTGCTCCCGCCCATGACCGCGAGCTGTTCGGGGGTGGTGACCCCTGTCGCGACCAGGTGTTCGGCGGCCGCGGCGCAGTCGTCGAACACGTTCTGCTTGTTGGCGAGCATCCCGCCGCGGTGCCACTCCTCGCCCTCCTCCAGCCCGCCGCGCAGGTTGGCGGTGGCGTACACGCCTCCGGAGCGCACCCAGGCCAGGACCGACGCGGAGTAGGAGGGGGTCAGGGAGATGCGGAAGCCGCCGTAGCCGTACAGGACGGTCGGCCGGGGACCGTCCGCGGGTTCGGCGGGGGAGACCACGAGCATGCGCACCGGGGTGCCGTCTCCGGACGTGTAGGTCACCAGTTCGGTGCGCACGTCGGGCAGGTTCACGGTGCCGGGCGCGTCCGCCCACGCCGACAGTGCTCCGCTGAGCGCGTCGTACCGGTACACCGACGACGGGTGCGTGCTGTCGGTGTAGCCGAACCAGACCTCGTGGCCGCCCTCCGGCCGCTCCATGAGCGAGCCGACCGATCCCAGGCCGGGCATCTCCAGTGCGCCGAGCCGCTCGCCGGTGGCCAGGTCGTGGCGGGTGACCTCGCTGATCGCGTGGCGGCTCCAGCCGACCAGGATCTCGGGACGGTCCATCTCGGGCCCGTCGAGGATCGCCAGGTCCTCCAGCACCGCCTCGGGGTCCTGCGCGATCAGGGTGGTCCAGTGCTCGTACCCGGGGGCGGTCGGGTCGGCCACGCACACGCGGCCGCGCGGGGCGTCGCGGTCGGTGTACAGGTACAGGCGCCCGTCCCGGCCCACGTGCGCGGACAGGGCGGCGTCCACACCCTCCTGGACGGGCACGAGCCGGGGCGCGCCCGGGCCGTCCTCGGACAGGTCGGCGATCCACATGTCGGTGGCCGGGGAGGTGCCGCGGACCGACAGCAGGATCAGCCAGCGACCGTCGCGGCTGACGGTGACGCCGAAGTACTCGGTCTTGTCGCGGTCCTGGCCGAAGATGAGTACGTCCTGGTCGGTGGGGGTGCCCAGCCGGTGCAGGTAGACGCGTCGGTGGTAGCCCTCCTCCCCTTCGGGGACCTGGTCGGCGGGCAGCCGCCGTACGTAGTAGAAGGCGGAGGAGTCGGGCAGCCAGGCGATCGGGCTGTAGCGGGTGCGGTCGATCGGTCCGTCGACCGTCCGGCCGGTGTCCACGTCCATGATCCGCAGGGCCGACTCCTCGTCGCCGCCCTCGGAGAGCTGGTAGGCCAGCAGCCGCCCGGAGTGGTCGGGTTTCCAGGCGTCGAGGGTGGTGAGCCCCCCCGGGTCCAGGGCTCCGGGGTCGATCAGGACGCGTTCGGGGCCGTTGCCGTCCCGGACGTGGAGGACACCGTGCTCCTGGTCGGCGGTGCGGTGGGTGAAGAAGTGGCGCTCGCCCCGCCACACGGGGGCGCCGACGTGCCCGGCGTCCATGAGCGACCGGACCTGCTCGCCGAACCACTTGTGTGCCCGGAACCCGGAGGAGACCGTGGAGTAGAGGGTGTCCTGGGCGGCGGACCACTCCTTGGTGGCGGTGGTCTGCGGATCCTCCAGCCACCGGTAGGGGTCGGGGACCGTGTGGCCGTGCAGGTTGTCGACGATGTCCAGCCGCTCTGCTGGCGGGTAGCGAAGTTCACGCATACTTCGCACCCTATCCACCGATATCTCACGCCCGGTGTTCGGCGCGGCGGCACCGTGAAACACGGTGTGGGCGGCGCACAATGGGTGGAGGAAAGCGACGACACGCGCTTTCCGGGCGTCCTGTCGAAAATTGGGGTGGCGCCGGAGCGGTCTGACCACGCAAACTGAATGCGGGACGCGAGCTCGGCGGAAACCACCGGGAGGTCCGTGTGGCAAGGCGAACGGAACCACCGATCCTCGGATCGGTGCACAGGGAGGTTTCCTGGCTGGCCTACCGGCTGGCCGGGGAGGAGACACGGCCGCTGTACACGACGGCCGGGGCGAAGCGATGAGCGCCCGAGACAGCCGGGAGGGTGGCCCACCGACGGCCCGACGCCACGTGCTGCTGCTCAACGCCAGTTTCGAACCGCTGACGACCCTTCCCCTGCGCAGGGCGATCCTGCTCGTTCTGCGGGAGAAGGCGGAGGTCGTGCACGGGGACGAGGCCGGGGCGGTGCTCCACTCGGCGACGCGGTCGTACAACGTGCCGTCGGTCATCCGGCTCAGGCGCTACATCAGCGTCCCGTACGGGCGCCGGGTGCCGCTGACACGGGTGGCGCTCATGCGGCGGGACCGGCACACCTGCGGTTACTGCGGGAAGAAGGCCGAGACGATCGACCACGTCATCCCGCGCAGCCGCGGCGGGGCGCACGTGTGGGAGAACGTGGTGGCGGCGTGCAAGCCGTGCAACCACCGCAAGGCCGACAAGTTCCTGGACGAACTCGGATGGGAACTGCACATCACCCCCAAGGTGCCCAAGGGTCCGCACTGGCGGCTGATCAACGGTGATCTGCACGGCGACCCCCAGTGGGAGCCCTACATGGCCCACCTGGCCGCCTGACACCCCGGGGCCGGGGTCAGGCGTCCCCGTCCGGCCCCGGGGTACCTCCCCCGCCCTCACCCGTGCCCGAACACGCGGGGAACCGCGCCGAGGGCGCCCGCGGGCGGGAGGAGCCGCGGCCGGATGCGGCCCGTCGCGGGCGGCGGAGGCGCACGGGTGGGCGCACGCCCGTATCCTGGCCGCATGCCCAGATACGACTTCCGCTGCCGCGAGTGCGGCACCACCTTCGAGCTCTCGCGTCCGATGGCCCGGGCGGGCGATCCCGCGGACTGCCCGCGGGGACACGACGACACCGTGCGCCTGCTGTCGACCGTGGCCGTGGGCGGACGCGCCGCCGCCCCCGCGCCCTCCGGTGGCGGAGGGTGCTGCGGGGGCGGCTGCTGTTCCTGAGCGGCGCCGGGCCCTCGGAGGGGGGCCGGCACCCTCCCTAACGCTCGATCTGCGAGACGTCGCGCGCCGCGCCGGTGGAGGCCGAGGTGGCCATGGCCGCGTAGGCGCGCAGCGCCGCCGTCACCGGGCGCTGGCGGTCACGCGGCTGGAAGCGGCCCGTCTCCTTGAGCAGCCGCTCCCGGCGGGCGTTGAGCTCGTCCTCGGCGACCTCCAGCACGATGCCGCGGTTCGGGATGTCGATGCTGATGGTGTCGCCGTCCTCGACCAGGGCGATGTCGCCACCGGCGGCGGCCTCCGGTGAGGCGTGTCCGATGGACAGTCCCGACGTGCCGCCGGAGAAGCGCCCGTCGGTGATGAGCGCGCACGCCTTGCCCAGGCCGCGGCCCTTGAGGAAGCTCGTCGGGTACAGCATCTCCTGCATGCCCGGGCCGCCCTTGGGGCCCTCGTAGCGGATGACGACCACGTCACCGGCCTCGACCTGCTTGGAGAGGATGCCGTCCACGGCGTCCTCCTGTGACTCGAACACCTTCGCGGGTCCGGAGAAGGTCCACAGCTCCTCCTCCACGCCGGCGGTCTTGACGATCGCGCCGTCCGGGGCGAGGTTGCCGAACAGCACCGCCAGCCCGCCGTCCTTGGTGTAGGCGTGCGGCACGGACCGGATGCAGCCCTTCTCGCGGTCGGTGTCCAGGCTGTCCCAACGGGTGCTCTGCGAGTACGCCCTGGTGGTGCGCCGACCGCCGGGCGCGGCGTGGAACAACTCCACCGCCTCGTCGCTGACGGTGTCACCGGCGACGTCCCACTCGGCGATGAACTCGCCGACGGTCTTGCCGTGCACGGTGGGCAGGGAGGTGTCCAGCAGGCCGCCCCGGGCGAGTTCGCCCAGGATGGCGGGGATGCCGCCCGCGCGGTGGACGTCCTCGATGTGGTACTTCTCCGTGTTCGGTGCGACCTTGCACAGGCACGGCACGCGGCGGGAGACCGCGTCGATCTCGGGGAGTCCGAAGCCGACCCCCGCCTCCGTGGCGGCTGCCAGCAGGTGCAGGATCGTGTTGGTGGAGCCGCCCATGGCCACGTCCAGGGCCATGGCGTTGCCGAAGGCGGCCGGGGTGGCGATGGACAGCGGCAGGACGGAGGCGTCGTCGTCCTCGTAGTACCGCTTGGCCGCCTCGACGACCAGGCGTCCGGCGTCCTCGTACAGGGCGCGGCGCGCGGTGTGGGTGGCCAGCACGGTGCCGTTGCCCGGCAGGGCCAGGCCGATCGCCTCGGTCAGGCAGTTCATCGAGTTGGCGGTGAACATGCCCGAGCAGGAGCCGCAGGTCGGGCAGGCGGCCTCCTCCATCTCGTCCAGCTCCGCCTGCGAGACGCTCTCGTCGGCCGCGGCGATCATCGGGTTGATCAGGTCGAGTTTGCGGACCGTGGTGGCGGTGCCCTCGACCACGGTGACCTTGCCCGCCTCCATGGGGCCGCCGGAGACGAACACCGTGGGGATGTTGAGCCGCAGCGCGGCCAGCAGCATGCCGGGGGTGATCTTGTCGCAGTTGGAGACGCACACCAGGGCGTCGGCGCAGTGCGCGTTGACCATGTACTCGACCGAGTCGGCGATGAGTTCGCGGCTGGGCAGCGAGTAGAGCATGCCGCCGTGGCCCATCGCGATGCCGTCGTCGACGGCGATCGAGTTGAACTCACGCGGCACACCGCCCGCCCCGCGGATCGCGCCGGCGACCACGTCGGCGACCTCGCGCAGGTGGACGTGTCCGGGGACGAACTCGGTGAAGCTGTTGGCCACGGCCACGATGGGCTTGCCGAAGTCCTCGCGCTCCACGCCGGTGGCGCGCATGAGGGCGCGCGCGCCTGCCATGTTCCTGCCGTGTGTGACCGTGCGTGAGCGTAGCGCGGGCATGGGGTGGGCTCCCATCGGTTCCGGGTGTTTCCCCTCGATGGTAGTCGCCCCGGAGCGGTGGTGCGGTCTCGGGATCAAAGACATTGTGTCCGCATGGTGAGACATCGGCGGATGTGCGGACAGGTTCGGGCGCTACGGGCCCCGCTGGGCGCGATCGCGCGAAAGGGCCCGGGGGGAACCACGCCGTCGTGGCTCCTCCCGGGCCCTCCCGGAGCGGACGGGGTCAGTAGCGGGGCGGCAGGGCCTTCTTCGCGGCCTCGTAGATCTCCTCGATCTCTCCTTCGTCCAGCCGGTCCCGGCCGGTGCGCAGCCACTTGCGGACCTTGGTGCCGGTGATGATGTCGACGCCGCGCAGCCGGTGGCTGTCCCAGGGCATCCCGGGGCCGTAGATGGCGAGCGCGGCGCGCACCTTGATCTCGCGACCCAGTTCCCGGTTGATCAGCTCCGTGGCCCGCTCGGCCTCCTCCAGCGCCTCGTCGATCCGCTCGTTCTTGCTGAAGCGGCCGTGGTAGAGCTTCTCCAGCTTGTTGCGCAGGGGCAGGCGCCGGTCCCAGGACTCGGAGTCGATGGCGAACGCGCCGCGGCGGCCCACGATGAAGTGGTCGATCTGGCCGTTGCCGCCGGGGACCGCGCGCGCGTGCAGGACGCGGTAGCCGAGCTGCTTCATGACCTTGAGCTGGACCTCGGTCTTGCGCTGGGCGGCCGAGGGTTTGCGCCACCGGGGCACCTCGGACTCGCGCCGGGCGCTGTAGACGGTGATCCCGGCCAGGGTGAGCAGGCCGAGGGTGACCCCGACCCGCCAGTCCGCGGCGAGGACGCCGAGCGAGAGCGCGACCGCCGCGGCGACGGCCGCGCGGATGGTCCATCTGCGCACGGTGTCATTGGATTTCAGGCTTCCGTAGAGTACTCGTGCGCCCGAATTGTCGGTTTTCTTGCGTTGATTGGGAAAGAAGAGCTCTTCCGGGCTCTGCTCCGAAGGCGGTGCGCTGCTCGGTTGGGTGCGATCGTTCGCTGTCGTTGCCGATTCCACGTCGGACAGGTTAGTTCCATCCATATCCGAGTCCTAGTGCATGACTTCTCACACTTTTCTTACCTCGTCCCGGGGGCGTATACGTGTCCGTGAACCGGGGACGGGGAAGAACCACCGTTTCGACGGTCTCTCTAGAGAGGGCCGCCAACCTGGTGGTGCCCCGTGACGTGCCCGCTAATCTGATGAATCATGACCCAGATCCACGAACTTCCGGCATACCGGATCGCCGACCTGGTGCGAGGTCGAGAGCTGTCCCCTCGTGAGATCGCTGAGCACTGCCTGGACCGGATCGAACGGCTTGATCCGACCTACGGTGCGTTCATTGCGGTTAGTCCGGAACAGGTGCTTGAACAGGCCCGATATGCGGAGAAGCGCGTCATGCGCGACACGCCGGACAGCCTGCCGCCACTCCTCGGCGTGCCCCTCCCCGTCAAGGACCTGGACCTGCTGGCCGGATCACCCACCACCTTCGGTTCGCGGGCCGTCGATCCCGTACCGGCCCCCCTCGACGACGGCGCGGTGGCCGCGCTGCGTTCCGCGGGCGCCCTCCTCCTCGGCAAGACCAACACCCCCGAGTTCGGGTGCACCTGCTACACCGAGAACGACGTCGCCCCGCCCAGTCGCAACCCCTGGGACACCGACCGCACCCCCGGCGGATCCAGCGGCGGCGCCGCGGTGGCGGTCTGCGCCCGCATGGCCGCCGCCGCCCACGGGAGCGACGGCGGCGGATCACTGCGCATCCCCGCCAGCGCGTGCGGACTGTTCGGCCTCAAACCCACGAGGGGGCGGATCTCCGGCGGCCCCCTCAAGCCCGACCTCGTGGGCCTGTCCACGGCCGGTCCCCTGGCCCGGACCGTGCTGGACGCGGCGCTCCTGCTCGACGCCATGGCCGGGACACGGCCCGGGGACCTCTACGGCGCCCCGCCGCTCCCGCCGGGAGAGACCTTCGCCGACCACGCGCGCCGCGCCCCCGGCCGCCTGCGGGTGGGCCGCTACGCCGACGCCGGAAGCGTCGGCGTCCCCGTCCACCCCCACGTCCGGGCCGCCTACGACGCCGCCTCCGACCTCCTGGCCGACCTCGGCCACGAGGTGGCGGAGATCCCCACCCCCGGCGACGCCCACTTCGGCGGAACCTTCCCGGAGGACTTCGGTGTGCTCTGGGCCGCGATGGCCTCGGCCAGCCCCGTGGCCCCCGACCGCGAGCACGAACTCAGACCGATCACCCGCTGGCTGCGCGAACGCGCCCGCGCCATCCCCGTCCCCGACTACGTCGCGGCCTGCGTCCGGCTCCAGAGGGGGGTGCGCTCCCTGATCGCCGCCACCGAGCCCTACGACGTGCTGCTCAGTCCCACCCTGGCGCTGCCGCCGGTGCCGATCGGGCACTTCGACCGGGGCGGCCCGGAGGAGGAGTTCCGCCGCATGACCGAGTTCACCCCGTTCACGTCGGTGTACAACGTCTCCGGCCAGCCGTCGGCCAGCATCCCCCTGCACTGGTCGCCGGACGGGCTGCCCATCGGCGTCATGCTCACCGGGCGGATGGGCGGGGAGGGGACCCT
Organism: Nocardiopsis sp. KDC1DS13DA1; assembly: GCF_055632325.1. Taxonomy (NCBI): domain Bacteria; kingdom Bacillati; phylum Actinomycetota; class Actinomycetes; order Streptosporangiales; family Nocardiopsidaceae; genus Nocardiopsis; species Nocardiopsis sp. KDC1DS13DA1. The sequence continues at coordinate 21,464 of NZ_JBVMUY010000006.1, read as the reverse complement.
GCTGTCGCTGTCGGCCCAGCTGGAGGAGGCCCGCCCCTGGGCGCACCGGACTCCGCCGGGGCTCGACTGACCGGCACCCGCCACAAGCCCCGCCCCGTCAGGCGTCCTCGCGGGCCGGACCCGCGTCCCGGGCGGTGTCCCCCACCCTCGCCTCCGGTTCGGGTACCGTCGCGGGCCCGGCCCCCGTACGCACACCGGACGTGGACACGAACACGCTCAGCGCCGCGGCCAGCGACGCCACGACCGCCGCACCCGCGGCGCCGCCCGCCACCCCGAATCCGTCGATCAGCGCGCCGACCATCGGGCCCGCGGCCGCGCTGCCCACGCCCATCCCCGAGGCCAGCCAGCCGAAGGCCTCGGCCCGGCGGTCCGGAGGGGAGACGTCGCCCAGCCGTCCCATCACCGCCGCCACGGTGGGCGCGATCGTCACCCCCGACAGGAACAGCAGCGGTGTGATCCACAGCGGGGTGGGCAGGTGCGTGACCGGCGGCACGAACGGGACGAGGGCCGCCAGGCCCAGCGCGGCGGCCACACTCCGCCGCACCAGCCGCGGCCGTCCCCGCAGCCCCCCGGCGACCGCGCCGCCGACGAGGGAGCCCAGCGCCCACACCGACGCCAGCACCATCACGTACTGGGGCGAGTCCAGCTCGTTGGCCCAGGCCACGATGACCAGGTCCACCCCCACGATCCCGCAGACCAGCAACACCGACATGAGCAGCAGCACGCACAGTGCCGGGTAGCGCAGCAGGCTGCGCCGGGGGCCGTCCCCGTCGCTCCCCGCACCGTCCGGCACAGGCGCGGGACCGGCCACCCCGGCCCGCCGCAGCGAGAGGGCGAACCCGACCGCGCCGGCCAGCGCCAGCACCGACAGCAGCGCCAGCGCCCACCGGGGACCCGCGTAGGCCACCACGCCGGCGGTCAGCACGGGACAGAAGACGAACAGGAGTTCCTGGGTGGTGGCCTCCGCCGCGTAGATGGCGTTGCGCTCGGTGCCGGAGGTCAGCCGCGGCCACAGGGCGCGCACGATCTGGTTGGCGGGCGACCCGAACGCCCCGGTGAACAGCGCCAGCGGCACCGCCAGCCACCACAGGGAACCGGGCATGAGGACCAGTGCGAACAGTCCCGCGCTGAAGACCACGCCGCACACCAGCACCAGCCGGTCGCTACGGCCCCGGTCGGCCATCCGGCCGCGCAGCGGCCCGACCACGGCCACCCCCAGCATGAAGGCACCCGCGACCAGCCCCGCGAAGGTGTAGGAGCCCGTCCATCCCTCGGCCAGGAAGGTGACCGCGATCATCAGCCCGGGGAAGTAGAAGCGGGCCACGAGTGACCAGGCCAGCAGGGACAGGACGTGGGGAACGGCGAAGACGCGCCGGTAGTTGGACAGCACCCCGTTCATTATGCACAGCGCCCTGACGGGCGGCGATCGCATTTACGGCGGCATCGCGCCGACGTTCTGGCCCCACGCCGGGCGGTCCTCCGGTGTATGCGGGCTCTGGTAGGGCATGATCGGTTGCTGTGAGGGACGTTCAGCTGGCCCGTGCGGCCGAGCAGTACGGTGTCGCGACCGCCTACGAGGACTGGCGGGGCGAACGCGTGTCCGTCAGCCCCGACACGGTCCGCCATGTCCTGGCGGCCCTGGGGGCGGACCCGGGGGAACCGGCCCCCGACACCGGGCGGCGGCTGCTGCCCCCGGCCGTGGTCGTCCGCGAGGGCAAGGGGCCCGACCTGGTGCTGCCTGAGGGCTCCCGCAGCACCGTCGAGACCGCCGACGGCTCCGTGCTGCCCTTCGACCCCGGACTCCCGCTCGGCGTGCACACGCTGCGCGTCGAGGACGGCGGGGTCGAGCACGACGCGCCGCTGCTCGTGGTCCCCGACCGGATCGAACCCGGCGCCCTGCGCGGCAACCGCCGCCTGTGGGGGCTCATGGCACAGGTCTACAGCGTCCGCTCCCGTGCCTCCTGGGGCACGGGAGACCTGCGTGACCTCGCCGAACTCGCCGACTGGGGCGGGCGCGACCTCGGCGCCGACTTCGTACTCGTCAACCCGATGCACGCCACCGAGCCCGTCGGACCGCTGGAGCCCTCGCCCTACCTTCCGGTCAGCCGCCGCTACGCCAGTCCGCTCTACGTCCGGGTGGAGGACATCCCCGAGTACGCGCGGCTCGACCCCGCCCAGCGGGAGGGCATCCAGCGGCTGGCCCGCCCCCTGCGCGAACGCGGCCGCACCGCCGACCTGCTCGACCGGGACGCGGTCTGGGAGGCCAAGCGCACCGCGTTGGAGGTGCTGTTCCAGGTGCCCCGGGCGCCCGGCCGGGAGGCCGCCCTGCGCGCCTACCTGGAACGTGAGGGCCAGCCCCTGGTCGAGTTCGCCACCTGGTGCGCCCTGGCCGAGGAGTACGGCAACGACTTTCGGACCTGGCCCGCACACCTGCGCGACGTCGAGGCGCGCGCGGTGGGGGAGGAGGCCCTGCGCAGGTGGCCGCTCGTGGAGTTCCACCGCTGGCTCCAGTGGGTCCTGGACGAGCAGCTCGCCCAGGCCCAGGCCACCGCCCGGGCGGGCGGTATGGACCTGGGCGTCGTGCACGACCTCGCGATCGGTGTGCAGGCCGGTGGCGCGGACGCGTGGATGTACAAGGGCGCGCTGGTGGGCGGACTGCACGCGGGCGCTCCGCCGGACGAGTTCAACCGGCGCGGCCAGGACTGGGGCCAGCCGCCCTGGCACCCGCGAGGCCTCGCCGAACTCGGCTACGCGCCCTTCCGCCAGATCATCGGCCAGGCGCTGCGGCACGCGGGCGGGGTCCGCGTCGACCACGTCATGGGTCTGTTCCGCATGTGGTGCGTGCCCGAGGGGGCCGACCCGTCCGAGGGCACCTACGTCAGGTACGACCACGAGGGCATGGTGGGCACGCTCGCCCTGGCCGCCCACCGCGCGGACGCGGTGGTCGTGGGCGAGGACCTGGGGACCGTGGAGCCCCGGGTGCGCCAGCACCTCGCCGACCGGGGGATCTTCGGCACCTCGGTGCTGTGGTTCGAGCAGGACGAGGAGGGGGAGCCGCGCGGTCCCGAGGAGTGGCGCTCCGACTGCCTGGCCACGGTCGCCACCCACGACCTGCCGCCGGTGGCGTCGTTCCTGTCGGGGGAGCACGTCGAGCTGCGCGACCGTTTGGGTCTGCTGGGCCGGCCCCTGGCCGAGGAGCTCGCCGACTCCGAGGCCCGGGTGGACCGGTGGCGGTCGCTGCTGGTCGAGCTGGGACTGCTGGACGAGGACGTGGATCCGGTGACCGACCCGGCCCCGGTGGTCGCGGCGATGCACGCCTACCTGGTGGCGACCCCGGCGCGGATGCTGGGGGTGGCACTCACCGACGTGGTGGGGGAGCGCAGGATGCAGAACCAGCCCGGTACGAGTACGGAGTACCCGAACTGGCGGATCCCGCTCACCAGCGGGGAGGGGGAGCCGGTGCTCGTCGACGAACTGCTCGCCGACCCGCGCACGGTGGCGCGGATCCGGCGCACCCTGGGGCCGGTCGGCGGCGGCCAGGGACGGATGCTCTAGGCAGTGTTGGTTGTGGTCCTTTGCCGCGCTTGGGACCGTGTTCGGAGCCCGGGAGGCAGGGGTGCTGCCCGCCCGTCGCCCGCCACCGCCCTCAACGGACGCCTGACGGCGCGGTTCCTCCTTCGGCGTCGCCGGCGGCTCGTTCCCCGCTCGCGGCTCGCCTCGTCGTGCGGCACCCCGCCGGTCGACGTTCGCCCGGGTCCTCACCCGAAGTCACGGGCGGCCGTCAGGCCCTCGACGAAGGAACGGAAGTCCGGGGCGAGGGCCAGTGCCGTGTTCAGCTCGGCGTCGAACCAGGTCACGGACGGTTCCCCGGATCGGCCGCGGACCCGGTGGTCGAGTCCGGTCCAGCACGGCCCCGCACCCGAGAGCAGGACCACCCCCGGGGAGCCCCCATTCCCCGACCAGGTAGGGGCCGAACGCCACGGGCGCCGCGGTGGCCCGTGCGCGGCGGAGGCCCCGGGGACGCTCTCCGCGTCCCCGGGGCCTCCGCCGTACTGACCTAGGACCGGCTCTGGCCCGCGGCGATGTCCTTGGCGCGGGCGCGCAGCGCGCGCTCGACACCCGCACGGCCCTCCACCAGCAGACGACGCAGTGCCGGGGCCGGGTCGTTCTCGGCGATGTAGGCGTCCGTGCGCTCCAGCGTCGCCTCCTCGACCAGGCTGCTCGGGTACATCATCTCGGCGAAGGACTGTGCGAACTCGCCCGTCCACTTCTCCCAGGCCGGGGCCAGCTGGGCGAAGTACTTCTCCATGTACGGGCGGTACAGCTCGGCCTGGCCGGGCTCGGTGAAGCCGAGCAGCGTGGCGCGGAACTCCGCGTTGGCCAGGTCCGCTCCGACGATGCGCTCCCACGCGGCGGCCTTGGCCCGCGCGGTGGGGATGGCGGCCCGGGCGCCGGCGGCGTGGCGCTGGCCGGTGGCGGTCGGGTCGGTCTCCAGCTCGGCGGCGATCGCCTCCTCGCCGAGCTCGCCCTGGGCGACCAGCTGGCGCAGCAGCGTCCAGCGCAGGTCGGTGTCGATGGTGAGCCCGTCGATGGTGATCGCGCCGTCCAGCAGTCCCCGCAGGAGCGACAGGTGGGCGTCGGTGCGCGCCGCGCCCGCGAACGCGTTGGCGTAGGCGAGCTGGAGGTCGCCGCCCGGTTCGGCGGTGTTGAGCAGGTCGCGCAGGCGGTCGGCGAGCTTCTCGAACCCGATCGGGCGCCACGCCGGGTCGGCGTAGTTGAGCAGCGCGGCCGTGGCCTGACGCAGCAGGGTCTGGGCGACCATGACGTCGTCCACCCCGCTGATCCCGGACAGCACCAGGGACACGTAGTCGCGGGCGGCCATCTCGGCGTCGCGGGTCATGTCCCAGGCGGCGCCGAAGGCCAGTGCGCGCGGCAGCGACCCGGTGATCTCCCCGACGCCCTCGACCACGGTGCGCAGCGACCGCTCGTCCAGGCGGATCTTGGTGAAGGTGAGGTCGTCGTCGTTGATCAGGACCAGGTCCGCCCGGGCCTTGCCGACCAGCTCGGGCACCTCGGTGCGGGCGCCGCTGACGTCGAGCTCGACGCGCTCGCGGCGCACGATCCCCTCGGAGGTGCGGTCGTACAGGCCGACCGCCAGACGGTGGGAGCGCAGGGTCGGGTGCTCCTCGGGGGCCTCCTGCACGATCGTGAACGAGGTGAGGTTCCCGTCCGCGTCGACCTCGAACTCCGGGCGCATCGTGTTGACGCCCGTGGTCTCCAGCCACTCGCGCGACCAGCCCGACAGGTCGCGGCCGGAGGCGGCCTCCAGGTGCCGCAGCAGGTCCTTCAGCTCGGTGTTGCCGAAGGCGTTCTCCTTGAAGTAGGCGCGCACCCCGGCGAAGAACGCGTCCACACCCACGTACGCCGCGAGCTGCTTGAGCACCGAGGCGCCCTTGGCGTAGGTGATGCCGTCGAAGTTGACCTCGACGGCCTGGATGTCGACCATGTCGGCCGCGATGGGGTGGGTCGAGGGCAGCTGGTCCTGGCGCAGGGCCCAGGCCTTCTCCACGTTGGCGAAGGTCGTCCAGGCGTCCGTCCACCGGGTGGCGTTGGCCTGGCAGTACACGCTGGCGTAGGTCGCGAAGGACTCGTTCAGCCACAGGTCGTCCCACCAGCGCATGGTGACCAGGTCGCCGAACCACATGTGCGCCATCTCGTGCAGGATGGTCTCCGCGCGGCGCTCGTACCGGGCGTCGGTGACGCGGGAGCGGAAGACGTAGTCCTCCAGGAAGGTGACGGCGCCCGCGTTCTCCATCGCGCCCGCGTTGAACTCGGGCACGAACAGCTGGTCGTACTTGCCGAAGGGGTAGCGCAGGTCGAACAGGCCGTGGAAGAAGTCGAAGCCCTTCTTGGTGACGTCGAACAGGGCGTCGGCGTCCAGGTGCTCGGCCAGTGAGGCGCGGCAGAACAGCCCCAGGTCGATGCCGTCGTGCTCGTCGCGCACCACGTGGTAGGGGCCCGCGACGAGCGCCGTGATGTAGGTCGACATGACCGGGGTGGCGGGGAAGTGCCAGCGCACCCGCCCCTCGGTGCCGGTGGCCTCGCGCTCGACGTCGGGCGCGCTGTTGGACACCACGTGCCACGCGTCGGGGGCGAACACCGTGAGCTCGAAGGTCGCCTTCAGGTCGGGCTGGTCGAAGCACGTGTACATGCGGTGCGCGTCGGCCGTCTCGAACTGGGTGTACAGGTACACCGACCCGTCCACGGGGTCGACGAACCGGTGCAGGCCCTCGCCGGTACGCATGTAGGCGGCGTCGGCCACGACGGTCAGCTCGTTGTCCGCGGCCACCTCCGGCAGCACGAGCCGCTCGCCGTCGAACAGCTCCCCGGGGTCCAGCTCGCGGCCGTTGAGCGTCGCCGAGAGCACCTTCGGCGCGGTCAGGTCCACGAAGGTCCGGGCGCCCGCCTCCGAACTGGAGAAGCGGATCACGGTGGTGGACCGGAAGGTCTCGTCACCCGTGGTCAGGTCGAGCTCCACCGAGTAGGAGTCGACGCTCAGGATCCGAGCCCTCTCCCGAGCCTCGTCCCGTGTCAGGTTCCCCGCCACGCCACGCTCCCTCCACGGCCGCCGTCGTCGCCGGCCGGAATCGTCGCCGACCGCGGCGGGGTCCCGCGGAGGCGGGCCGCACCGGGATCGGCGGTCGTCATGAACTCGATCCCGATCCTGCCACGCGGGGCCGCGGAATGCGCAACCAGTACGGGTGGTTGTCCACTCTCGGCGGATCTCGTGCGGCCGCCCGACCCACAGTGACGAGGAGTGAGCGATGACGCAGTCCCCCAGCCACCCCGGTGCCTCCTCCGAGGACGGGATCACCTACGCCGACATGTGGTTCGACCCCGCGTGTCCCTGGGCGTGGATCACCTCCCGCTGGCTCCTGGAGGTCGAGAGGGTGCGTCCGGTGCGCGTGCGCTGGCACGTCATGAGCCTGTCCGTGCTCAACGAGGGCCGTGACCTCCCCGAGGAGTACCGCGCCCTCCTCGACAGCGCGTGGGGCGCGGTGCGCGTGTGCGTCGCCGCCGAGCAGAAGCACGGCCCGGAGGTCCTGGGCCCCCTCTACACCGCCCTGGGGGTCCGTTTCCACCACGACAAGGAGCCGCGCACCCTGGAGACCTACCGCGCGGCCCTGGAGGAGGCGGGGCTGCCGGCGGAGCTGGCCTCCGCGGCCGAGTCCACCGAGTACGACGAGGCCCTGCGCGCCTCCCACGCCGAGGCGATGAGCCTGGTCGGCGAGGACGTCGGCACGCCCGTGATCAGTGTGGAGGGCGTGTCCTTCTTCGGTCCCGTCGTCACCCCGACGCCGCGGGGCCAGGAGGCCGCCAGGCTGTGGGACGGCGTGCTCCTGGTCGCGGGGGTCGAGGGGTTCTTCGAGCTCAAGCGGACGCGTACCGTCGGGCCGAGTTTCGAGTAGCGTCGGCTAGGGTCTGATCCGGGCGGGCACGGGCCCGCCCGGAGGTACCCGTTACCCGTATCCGCCCGTCCGCGCCGCGGACGGGTCGGCAGGACGCATCAGGGGGCGTGCCCATGTCCGGACCCGACGACGACCGCATGGTCGACTTCTTCGACGACCTCGACATCCTGCCCGACACCACCAGTGACGAACGGTCCCTGGGCTGGGGCGAGGACGACTCCGACGACACCGCCCGGCTGGTCGCCGAACGTCCGCCGCACTGGGGCTGACCCGGACCGGCCCGGAGCCCCTCCGGGAAACCACCGGCCCGGCTCCGGACGCTGGCCAACCAGAATCGCGTTCTGCCAGAGTGGGCACATGCGATCCCTCTACATCGACGGCGCCTGGCGCCCGTCCGCCTCCGACGAGGGCCTGGACGTGCTCAACCCGGCGACCGAGCAGGTCATCGACACCGTTCCGGCCGGAGTTTCCGAGGACGTCGAGGCCGCGGTCGGGGCCGCGGCGGCGGCTCTGCCCGCGTGGTCGGCGCTCACCCCGGGCCAGCGGGTGACGCACCTGGCCAAGGCCCTGGAGCTGTACAACGCCCGCATCGACGACGTCGCCGCGATCCTGACCCGCGACATGGGCGCGCCCGCCGGGTTCGCGCGCAAGGTCCAGGCGGGGCTGCCCGCCCTGATGTTCCGGACCTTCGTCGACCTGGTCGAGGAGGTCGGCGACCGCTACTTCGAGGGCGAGCGCCAGGGCAACTCCCTCATCGTGCGCGAGCCGGTCGGCGTCGTCGGCGCGATCACCCCGTGGAACTACCCGCTGCACCAGATCGTGCTCAAGGTCGTCCCCGCGCTGCTCGCGGGCAACACCGTGGTCCTCAAACCCAGCGAGGTGGCCCCGCTGTCCGCCTACGCGCTCACCGAGGTCCTGCACGAGGCGGGCCTGCCCGCGGGCGTGTTCAACCTGGTGTCGGGGACCGGGCCGGTCGTCGGCGAGGCGATCGCCGCCCACCCGGGGGTCGACATGGTCTCCTTCACCGGCTCCACCCGAGCCGGGACCAGGGTCAGCCAGGTCGCTGCCGAGACCGTCAAGCGCGTCGCGCTCGAACTGGGCGGCAAGTCCCCGAACGTCGTGCTGCCCGACGCCGACCTCACCCAGGCGGTCAGGCGCGGGGTCGCCGACGTCATGCGCAACACCGGGCAGAGCTGTAACGCGCTCACCCGCATGCTCGTGCACCGCGACTCCTACGAGGAGGCCGTGCGCCTGGCCGCCGAGTCCGCCGCCAGGTACGCCCCAGGGGACCCCGAGGACGAGGCCACCCGCATGGGCCCGCTGGTCTCCGCCGCCCAGCTCGACCGCGTCCGCGACTACGTGCGCGTCGGTGTGGCGGAGGGCGCCCGCCTGGTCGCCGGCGGCGCCGACCCCGTCGAGGGTCTCGGGCGCGGGTACTACGTCAGCCCGACCGTCTTCGCCGATGTGCGCAACGACATGCGTATCGCCCGGGAGGAGATCTTCGGCCCGGTGCTCGTCCTCATCCCCTACGACACGGAGGAGGAGGCGGTCGCCGTCGCCAACGACACGGTGTACGGGCTGAACGCGGCCGTCTGGTCGGGCGACCCCGACCGCGCCCTGGCCGTCGCCCGGCGGCTGCGCGCCGGACAGGTCGAGGTCAACGGCGGTGCGCTCAACCCGCGCGCGCCCTTCGGCGGCTACAAGCGTTCCGGGAACGGGCGCGAGTGGGGGTTGGCCGGCCTCGACGAGTTCTGTGAGGTCAAGTCGGTCCAGCTCTGACCGTCGCACCGGTCCGTACCTGCGTGGATATGCCCGTTCTCACACATGGGAACCGGGTGTGCGAGGAATCGGCCCCGGTGATCGGCGCGTTGTGGGGTGTGGAAAGATGCGGACCGGACATCCCCTGGTCGAACCCAATCGAGGTGTGAGTTGAGCAACAAGCCCGCGGTCTCCAAGGCAGGACCTCTCGCCAAGGACGTCAAGTCCATGGTGGTGTACAACCTGATCGCCCTGGTCTCCATGGCGCTCTTCGCCGCCCTCGGTCTGAGCGTCGCGGCCGCCGCCACCTCCTGAGGCGACCCTCCCGAACACTCCGCGCCCCGCCCCGTCCGCGCCGGACGGGGCGGGGCGCGGTGCTCGTCGCCCGCGTGACCTGCCAGACTGTGCACGTGCGTGTTTACCTTGGATCAGATCATGCGGGCTACGAGCTCAAAGAACACCTCGTCTCCTGGCTGAAGGAGCGCGGGCACGAGGTCGTCGACGCCGGGCCCTTCGTCTACGACGCCGTGGACGACTACCCGCCCTTCGTCCTGCGCGCCGCCGAGGGCGTCGCCTCCGACCCGGGTTCGCTCGGCGTCGTCATCGGGGGGTCGGGCAACGGCGAGCAGATCGCCGCCAACAAGGTCAAGGGCGTCCGCGCCGCACTGGCCTGGAGCGTGGACACCGCCCGCCTGGCACGCGAGCACAACGACGCGAACGTGCTCGGCGTCGGCGGTCGGATGCACTCCCTGGAGGAGGCCACCCGGTTCGTGGAGGTGTTCCTCTCCACGCCCTACAGCGACGAGGAGCGGCACACCCGCCGCATCGGGATGCTGTCCGCCTACGAGGACTCCGGCCAGCTCCCGCCCCTTCCGTAAGTACCCCGGCCCGGTCCGCCCCCGCGCCGCCCGGCGCGGGGGCGCGTTCGCGTCCGGGTTCGGTCGCCTCGCCACGGAGAAGGCCCGGTCGGGCGTTCGTGTCCGAGAGAGGATGATCGTCCCGGAAAACCCACCAGCTCCCTGGAGGAACAGCGGCCGAAACCCTACTCTCGGTTATCGGTTCAACCTAAACCTGTGGTTATGGGGGAGAACACCGCTGGTTGCACGTGCCACGTCCGCGCCCCCGCGCTACAGTTCGTGCACAGTGGCCGGCCTCGCATCGTCCGCGGCGCGGCGACGACCGCACCGCCCCCGGCCACGGAGATCAGGGCGTGCCCCCGCCCCCGACCACCGTCCGGCCCGGTACCGAGAGCCTGTGCCTGCGTCCGGCCGGGCCGACCGAGAGAACCCGAACCACCCGCGTGCCCGCGGGAGCGCCGATCCAGGGGATACATGAAGCCCACACCGACCGCCAGGACCACCCGGCTGCTGCGTACGACCACGCAGCGGCTCGTAGCGGTGCTCAGGCGCAAGGTGCTCTTCCGGTACCGGCTCGTGCTCATCACCCTGGTCACCCTCGCGGTCGGGATCGGCGTGGGCGCCGTGTGGGGTCCCGCCGGCTGGTTCCCGCCCAGTTCGACGATCCTCACCGTTCTGGCGGGCGGGCTCCTGCTCAAGCGCAAGAGCCTGGCCTTCCTGTTCACCGTGGTCGCGGCGGTGCTGCTGTTCGTCGCCTTCATGCTCGACTTCGGCCAGGTGGGCCCCGGCCTGCTGGTCACCATCGGTGTCACCGGGGTCCTGTCCTACCTGCTGTCCGGGGTGCGCGAACGCCTCGGCGTGCAGGGCCTCAGCGGCGAGATGATGCTGCTGGACCTGCGTGACCGCCTGCGGCACCAGGGGCGGCTGCCCGGACTGCCCGCGGGGTGGGGGCGGACCGCCGTGCTGCGCCAGGCGGGCGGGTCGTCCTTCGGCGGCGACTTCGTCGTCTCGATCCGCCGGGAGAACCGGCTCGACGTGGCGGTCGTCGACGTCTCCGGCAAGGGCGTGGACGCCGGAACCCGGGCGCTGATGCTCTCCGGCGCGTTCAGCGGACTCATCGGCGCCGTGCCCACCCGGGACTTCCTCGCCCACTGCAACGACTACCTCATCCGCGACGGCGGCGGTGAGGGGTTCGTCACGGCCGTCCACCTGAGCGTGGACCTGGACACGGGCGAGTTCCAGGTCGCCTCCGCGGGGCACCCGCCCGCCATCCACTACGACAGCGGGTGCGGCGTGTGGAGCACCACGGAGGCCAAGGGGGTCGTGCTCGGGGTCATCCCGGAGATGACCTACACCTCCGTCGAGGGCAAGCTCAGGCCGGGTGACGCCATCATGCTCTGCACCGACGGCCTCATCGAGACACCCGGCGAGGACCTCGACGCGGGGATCGACCGCCTCCTCGGCGCGGCCGAGTCGGTCGTCGGCAGGGGCTTCGAGACCGGTGCCGGCGAGGTCGTCGACGTCCTCAGCAAGGACAAGAACGACGACTGCGCGCTGGTCGTCCTCTGGCGCGACTGACACCCCGCCGGGGCCCTCGCGTGCGGTCCCGCGCGGCCCCGGGCGGTAGGGTCGACCCGACTCCCTAATCCCGGCGCGGCCGACGACCCTCCCCGGGCCGCCGTGCCCCTCCTCACCGCCCTCGGCGCCGCCACACGAGCGGCCGGCCCGTCCCCGTGCGCGGGGAGGTGGTGCCCCGCCGGAGGAGACGAGACGACACAGCCTGCCCGCGGGCGTGCCCGCGCGGCGTTGGACACGCAGGGGGGTGCTTCGCATGGCAGACGGCGAGCGCGCTGACGAGCTCAACGAACTGGTCGAGAGGAACGACCTGACCGGCATCAGGCTCTGGTTGGCCGAACACAGGCCCCACGAGATCGCCGACGAACTCACCCGCATGGCCGACCGCGACGCGATCATCCCCTTCCGGCTCCTGGACAAGGACCGCGAACTGGAGGTCTTCGAGGAGCTCGACCCCGGCCAGCAGCAGATCGTCCTCAGCGGACTCCGGGACACCGCCTTCCACGAACTCCTGGAGGAGATGGACCCGGACGACCGGGCCCGCCTCATCGGGGAGGCGCCCGCCAAGGTCGCCACCCGCGCCCTGGCCGGGCTGAGCCCCGCCGAACGGAAGATGACCGCGGCGCTCCTCGGCTATCCGGAGGACTCCGTCGGCCGGTACATGACCCCGGAGACGGTCATCCTGCACCGGGACCTGACCGTGGGCCGCGCGTTGGAGGTGGTGCGGGCCAAGGGCGCCGACGCCGAGACCATCTACACCCTCCCCGTGGTCAGCGACGGCCGCCGCCTCATGGGCACGGTCAGCCTCAGCGATCTGGTCATCAGCGACGACGAGACGCTGCTCAAGGACCTCGTCGACGTGCTCGCCCCGCGGGTGCGCGCCACCGAGCCGGTGGAGGACGCCGCCCGCCTCATCCAGGAGGCCAACCTGGTCTCCCTGCCGGTGGTGGACTCCGAGGAGCGCTTCGTCGGCCTGTTCACGTTCGACGACGCCCTGGAGGTCATCGAGGCGGCCGACTCCGAGGACATGGCCCGCCAGTCCGGTGCCAGCCCGGTCGCCGAGCACTACGTCTCGGTCGGGGTGGTGCGCCTGGTCGGGGCGCGGGTGGTGTGGCTGATGCTGCTCATCGTGGCGGCCACCCTGACCGTCAACGTCATGCAGGTCTTCGAGGACACGCTGGAGGCGGTCACCGCCCTGGCGATGTTCGTGCCCATGCTCATCGGCACCGGCGGCAACGTCGGCGCCCAGTCGGCCACCGCGATCGTGCGCGCCCTGGCCGTGGGCGAGGTGCGCGTGCGCGACCTTCCGGCGGTGATCTGGAAGGAGGGCCGGGTCGGCCTCCTGCTCGGTGTCGTCCTGGCCGTGCTCGCGCTCGGGATCGGCTCCCTCCTGGTGGGGTTCGACGTCGCCCTGGTGGTCTCCTGCTCGGTGATCGCGGTGTGCACGTGGGCGGCGATCATCGGCTCGTCCATGCCCCTGCTGGCGCGCAAGGTCGGGGTGGACCCGGCGGTCGTCTCCTCACCGATGGTCGCGACGCTGGTCGACGCCACCGGCCTGATCATCTACTTCTCCATCGCCCGTGTGGTCCTGGGCATCTGAGGCAGATGCCGGTACACACCGTGCCGGTGCCACTGCTCTCCGCATGAACGGCCGGTGAAGCGGGTATCGCGGTAGGAGCAGGACGGATCTAGGGGGGATTCCATGTCCGGTACCGGAGATGCGTTCGACCGGCTGAAGAAGGCCGTCGACGACAACGCCGACAAGGCGCAGAAGGTCGTCGACAAGGCCGCCGAGGCCGCGAAGAAGGCCACGGGCGGCGCCCACGACGAGAAGATCGACAAGGGCGCCGGAGCCGCGACGGATTACCTGCGCAAGCGTGCTGAGGAGGACAGGAACAAGTAGGGGAGAGGTGTCGCCCGCGGGGGCGGGCACGGCGGGTCCACGGGCGCGCCGTGCCCGCCCCCGCGGCGCCTCCACGCCCGAACCGTCCGAACGATACCCCGTATCTGCTGGTCAGGCCTGGTTTGTGGCGAGGTTACGCTGGTGAGGTAAGGCGAACCTCATGTGAGGCGGTGCGGGTGTGGGCGAGATCGGTGGGCGCCCCTGTCAGCTCACGGTCTGCCGCGGCTGCTGCTGCGGAAGGAAGAAGAAGGTGCCGGGCGTCGACCACAAGGCGCAGCTCGCCCGGCTCAGCGCCATCGACGACCGGTCGGGGCGGACCGTCCCCGTCCGCACCAGCAAGTGCCTGGGCATCTGCTTCCAGGGCAACGTCGTGGTCGTCCAGCCCTCCCAGGCGGGCCGCGCCGCCGGAGGACGGCCGGTGTGGCTCGGTCAGATCACCGACGACGCGCTCGTCGAGGCGATCGACGACTGGATCTTCCGGGGCGGTCCGGGGCTGGCCCCGCTGCCCGACGCGCTCGTCGACCACGTGACCTCCAAGGACGCCAAGAAGCCCAAGAAGCGCAAGCGGCCCAAGAACTCCAAGAACGCCAAGAGGGAACGCAAGAAGGAGCGCGGGAAGGCCGAGCGCAAGGCGGAGAAGAAGGCCGCCAAGGCCGCGCGGAAGGCCCGTGAGACGGCCGGCGGCGGGAAGAAGGGCGGCGGGAAGAAGGGGAAGAAGACGACGAAGGGCGGGAAGAGGAAGGGCTAGCCTCCTCCCACCCCTGCACGGCTTCGTCCCCCCCGGGCCGCTAACCGCGCTGCGGGGCGAACTGCGTGCGGTACAGCGCCGTGTACAGCCCTCCCAGCTCCAGCAGCTCCTCGTGCGTGCCCCGCTCCAGGATCCGCCCGTCCTCCAACACCAGGATCTGGTCGGCCTCCCGCACGGTCGCCAACCGGTGCGCGATCACGAGCGACGTGCGTCCCGCCAGCGCGGCCGACAGCGCCTCCTGCACCGCCACCTCCGACTCCGAGTCCAGGTGCGCCGTCGCCTCGTCCAGCACGACCACCGACGGTTCCTTGAGCAGCAGCCGCGCGATCGCCAGCCGCTGCTTCTCGCCGCCGGACAGCCGGTAGCCGCGGTCGCCCACCATCGTGTCCAGACCGCCGGGCAACTGCTCCAGCAGCTGTCCCAACCGCGCCTGCCGCAGCGCCTCCTCCAGTTCGGCGTCGGTCGCCTCCGGCCGGGCGTAGCGCAGGTTGGCGCCGACCGTGTCGTGGAACAGCTGCGCGTCCTGGGTGACCACGCCCACGGCCTCGCGCAGCGAGTCCCCGGTCGCCTCACGCAGGTCCAGACCGCCGAGGAGGACCCGGCCCTCGGTCGGGTCGTACAGCCGCGACACCAGGTGGGTCAGCGTGGTCTTGCCCGCGCCGGACGGGCCGACCAGCGCGACCATGGTGCCGGGCTCCGCACGGAAGGAGACGTCGCTGAGCACCTGGGTGTCACTGTCGACGAGCGCCTGCGGGGTCGCCTCCAGGGACGCGACCGAGGGCTCCCCGGCGCCCGCGTAGCGGAACGACACGTGTTCGAACTCCACGGGGAGCGCGCCCTCCGGCAGCGGCCGGGCGTTCGGACTCTCCTCGATGCCGGGCTCCAGGTCCAGGACCTCGAAGACCCGGTCGAAGGAGACCAGCGCCGTCATGATCTCCACGTGCACGTTGGACAGCGTCGTCACCGGTCCGTACAGGCGCGTGAGCAGCGTGGTCAGCGCCACCAGGGTGCCCACCTCGAACGCGCCGCCGATCGCCAGCACCCCGCCGACGCCGTAGACCATCGCCATGGCCAGCGCCGTGATCAGCCCGAGCAGGCTGAACAGGAGCGAGCCGTACACCGCCTGGCGGACGCCCAGGTCGCGGACGCGGTCGGCCCGCCGGGCGAAGCCGGTCGACTCCTCCTCGGGGCGGCCGTACAGCTTCACCAGCATCGCCCCGCCGACGTTGAACCGCTCGGTCATCAGCGAGCTCATGTCGGCGTTGGTGTCCATCGCGTCGCGGGAGATGTGCGCGAGCCTGCGGCCGATCAGCTTCGCCGGTACGACGAACAGCGGCACCAGGACCAGCGCCACCAGCGTGACCTGCCAGGACAGTGCGACCATGGTCACGATGACGGCGGTCGCGCTGATGAGGTTGGACACCACCGACTGCAGGACCGACGTGATCGCCCGCTGGGCCCCCACCACGTCGGTGTTGAGCCGGCTGATGAGCGATCCCGTCTGCGTCCGGGTGAAGAAGGACAGCGGCATCCGCTGGACGTGGGTGAACACCTGGGTGCGGAGCCGGTAGATGACGCCCTCGCCGATCCGCGAGGACAGCCACCGGCCGAGGAGGTTCAGCACCCCCTCCAGGACCGCGAGCCCCGCCGCCGCGACGGCCAGCCACACCACGAGCGAGGTGTTCCCGGGCAGGATGCCCCGGTCGATGATGGCCCTGAGGAGCAGCGGGTTGGCCACCACGATGCCCGCTCCCACGGAGGTGACCAGGAGGAAGGACGCGATCGTCCGCCAGTGGGGGCGCGCGTAGGAGATGATACGGCGGGTGATGCCCGGGGGCAGTTGGTGCCCCCGTGCGCTCCCGTCGTTGACCAGGGCCCGGTAGGAGGGCCTCCCTGACATCATGTGCAGCCTCGTTCGTATCGCCGGTTCGCCACGCACGCGTCAACACCGGCGCCGGTGGAGCGCTTCCCGCGGGGAGGGAGCGGCGCACCGGTCCGGAGAGAGGGGCGTCCGGGGAGGCTACAGGGAGCTTCGGCGGCTACAGGGAGTGGGCGAGGCGGCCCAGCGCTGCCGTCGTGGAACGGCCCTGGGTGAAGGGCAGCTCCCAGGCCTGCGCGCCGAGGGCGTCGGCACCGCGGATCTTGGCCTGGGTGTACCGGTCGCCCGCCGTGTAGGCCAGGGCGGCGGGGGCGAGGGGGGTCAGGAGTTCGGCGTAGGCGGCCCAGTCGGCCACCTCGGGCGGCCCCTGCACGACGAAGGAGGCCGCGACGCAGCCGAGGGCGGCGATGGTCTCGGCGCGCTCCTCGGCGGGGTTGACCGGGCGTCCGGGGCCCTTCCAGGCCCGCACGCGCTCGTCGGACTCGATGCCCACGGCCAGCGGGAGTCCGCGTTCGGCGATGCTCTGCAGGAAGCGGACGTGTCCGACGTGGAGGACGTCGAAGGCCCCGGTGACCACGACCGGCCGCTCGGGAAGCTCGCGGGGTTCGAACCAGTGCGCGCTGAGGGGGGTGGCGATGCCGCCGCCCGTCGCGTTCGTGTCCGTCATCCAGTCACCGTTCCGCGGAGTCTCGAGGGCCCCCGTGCCTGGTCGTGCCGACGGGCTCACCCGAAGGATCAACGTACCCGTCCGGCACCGCTATTCCACTCTCCGGGATTGCCGTCCGGCCGGATGCGCGCCCTCACGGGGCATCGTGCGGCGGGGTGTGGCGGATATCACCGGGAGCCGCGTGGCGGTCGGGCGGGTCGGATCCGGCGCCGGGAGCAGCGGACGGAGGGGCGGGGCGGATGCCGTGGGTGGTGCTCGTCGAGGAGTCGTTCGGTTCGGTCCGGAACAACGTGGGGAGCCTCAACCCGTACCTGCAGGAATGCCCGGACCGGGCGCGCGCAGGCCGCGGCCCACCGGTGCGCCCGCGGGCACATCCCGGACAATCCCTGGAAGGAGGTGCGGCGCAGGGTGTTCCAGCTCTCCGTCGACTCCCGCCTCGTCAGCGTCGAGGGCCTGTCCGGCGTGCTCCGCATCCGTGTGTCCGTCGCCGAGGGGCTCCCCGCCGGGCCCGGGAGCCCCGGGTGAGGCGTGAGGGGGCCGGGCCTCCTGGGCGCACCGGACGGCGCTCCCCCCGCCCGTGCCCGCCGGGATCCGGGGTCCCTTTGCTGGTGAAACGGCGACGGGAGCCAGGTGCCGAAGGCACGTGACTCCCGTCGAGCGGAGCGGGCGACGGGAATCGAACCCGCATGGCCAGCTTGGAAGGCTGGAGTTCTACCATTGAACTACGCCCGCGTGGCGCCGGAGCCCCTGAGTTTCCTCTAGACTCGTGGAGCCGACGGAGACAAGAGTACAGTCTCCGGGGCGTTGGTCGCACACCGGTGAGGGTGTGCGATCGTCGTCGGGCACACGGGGTGTAGCGCAGCTTGGTTAGCGCGCATGCTTTGGGAGCATGAGGCCGCGGGTTCGAATCCCGCCACCCCGACGAGAACATCCGCGGCATCGGCCCTCGGCCGTACGCCGTGGCCTCCTGTCTGTCTGCCCTAGACTTGGTGCGATCAGCAGGAAACTGTAAGTCCCAGCCCGTCGCAGGGCACCCCAGGAGAACGCGGTCGCCAGACTGGGCCGGGGTGCGCGCGTGCCGTTCGCCGATGTGTGTGGCGCGCATGCGGGCCGACGCGGACACCAGCCGGCAAACTAGGAGTACCGCCCCGTGAAGACCGATGTCGAGGAGCTGAGCCCGACCCGGGTCAAGCTGACCATCGAGGTCCCCTTCGAGGAACTCGAGCACGCTTTCGACGTGACGTACAAGTCGCTCGCCAAGCAGGTCCGGATCAAGGGCTTCCGCCCGGGCAAGGCGCCGGCGCGGCTGATCGACCGCTACGTCGGCCGCGGCGCGGTGATCAGCGAAGCGGTGAACCACGCCGTTCCGGAGCTCTACAACGAGGCCATCCAGAAGGAGGAGCTCTTCGCGCTCGGGCAGCCCGACGTGGAGGTCACCAAGCTGGAGGACAACGACGAGCTCGCCTTCACCGCCGAGGTCGACGTCCGGCCGAAGTTCGATGTGGAGGACTACAAGGGCATCGAGGTGACCGTCGACAGCGCCGAGGTCACCGACGAGCAGGTCGACGAGCAGGTCGGCACGCTCCGTGAGCGCTTCTCCACCCTGGTCGGGGCCGAGCGCCCCGTCGAGGACGGCGACCACCTGTCGATCGACCTCTCCGCCGCCGTCGACGGCGAGAAGCTGGAGGACGTCGCGGTCAGCGGCTACTCCTACGAGGTCGGCACCAACACCATGCTGGAGGGCCTCGACGAGACCCTGCGCGGCATGGAGGCCGGTGGCGAGACGACCTTCAAGACCACCCTGGTGGGTGGCGAGCACGAGGGCACGGAGGCGGACGTCACCGTCACCGTGCACAGCGTGAAGGTCAAGGAGCTGCCCGAGCTCGACGACGAGTTCGCCCAGCTGGCCAGCGAGTTCGACACGATCGACGAGCTGCGCGAGGACGTGCGCAAGCGCATGGGCGAGGTCCGCCGTATCCAGCAGCTCTCCGCGGCCCGTGACAAGGCCCTGGAGAAGCTGATCGAGTCGGTCGACATCCCGCTGCCCGAGTCGGTCGTGGACGAGGAGATCACCCGCCGCCGCCAGAGCCTGGAGCAGCAGCTCGCCCAGAGCGGCCTCACCAAGGAGGCCTACCTGGAGTCGCAGGAGAAGACCGAGGAGGAGTTCGACGAGGAGCTCACCACCGGTGCCCGCTCCGCCGTCAAGGCCGGGTTCATCCTCGACCAGCTCGCCCTCCAGGAGGAGCTCAGCGCCGACCAGGGCGAGCTCAGCCAGTACGTGTTCGAGCAGGCCCAGCGCATGGGCGTGAGCCCGGACCAGCTCGCCCAGCACCTGGTCGAGTCCAACCAGATCCGCGTCGCCTTCACCGAGGTCGTCCGCGGCAAGGCCATGGACCTGGTCCTGGCCGAGGCCAAGGTGACCGACGAGGACGGCAACGTCATCGAGCAGGACAAGCCCCAGGCTGACGAGGACGCCGTCGAGGAGGCCGCCAAGGCCGCCGCCGCGGTCGCCGCCGAGGAGACCGAGTCCGCCGAGGACGCCAAGGACGAGGAGGCCGAGGGCGACAAGTAGTCCCCCTCGCGCCTGTCCGCGGGCCCCGTTCGACCCCTTCGGGTCGGCCGGGGCCCGTTCGTCGTTCGCTCTCGGAGGAAAACCCCGTGTGGTGCTTGTTCCACCCTGCGCTCAAAGCGAACAGACACGGTATCCGTGCGACCCCGGTACCCGTCGGCGTTAGTGTCGCTGTATCGCAACCGTTTCGATTCCGGAGCAGGTGACGAGAGTGCCTCCGACCTTTGAAGAGTCCCCGCGATTCGACGCCCGCGCGTCCGAGCCGCAGTTTTCCCCTTTTATGGAGCAGACGCCTCAGCGCCTGTTGCGCCAGCGAATCGTTTTCCTCGGCGATCAGGTGGATGACGAGATCGCCAACCGTCTCGTCGGTGAACTCCTGCTGCTGTCCGCCGAGGACCGCCACCGGGACATCACCATGTACATCAACTCGCCGGGCGGTTCCGTCACGGCGGGTATGGCGATCTACGACGTCATGCAGTACATCCCCAACGACGTCCGGACCGTGGGTATCGGCCTGGCGGCTTCGATGGGCCAGATGCTGCTGTGCGCCGGTACCCCGGGCAAGCGTTACGCGCTGCCGCACACGCGGGTCATGATGCACCAGCCCTCCGGCGGCATCGGGGGTACGGCCTCCGACATCCGGATCCTCGCCGATCAGCTCCTGTACGTGAAGAAGATGTTCATCGGCAAGATCGCCGAGCACACCGGGCAGTCGCCGGAGCAGATCGAGAAGGACGCCGACCGGGACCGCTGGTTCACCGCGCAGGAGGCCAAGGACTACGGCTTCATCGACGAGGTCCTGGAGGGGACGCTCGACGTGACCGCGGACCGTCCCCAGAGTTGATCCCGTCGGACCTGCATCCAGGAACGGCGCAGTGCGTGGAAGGCGTGAAATGACCGAGTTCAACCCCAGTCTCATCGGCGGCGCGGCCTCGATGGCTCCGCAGAGCCGCTACGTCCTGCCGTCCTACGTGGAGCGGACGTCGTACGGGGTCAAGGAGATGAACCCGTACAACAAGCTCTTCGAGGAGCGGATCATCTTCGTCGGCGTGCAGATCGACGACACGTCGGCCAACGACCTGATGGCCCAGCTCATCACCCTCGAACAGCTCGACTCCGAGCGGGACATCCAGATGTACATCAACTCCCCGGGTGGCTCGTTCACCTCGTTGATGGCCATCTACGACACGATGCAGTTCGTGCGTCCCGACATCCAGACGGTCTGCATCGGCCAGGCCGCCTCGGCCGCCGCGATCCTCCTCGCGGGCGGCACGAAGGGCAAGCGGGGCGCGCTGCCCAACGCCCGCATCCTCATCCACCAGCCCGCCACCGAGGGCATGCACGGCCAGGCCAGCGACATCGAGATCCAGGCCAACGAGATCACCCGGATCCGTACCCAGCTGGAGACCACACTGGCCCGGCACACCGGGCGCTCGGCCGAGCAGGTGTCCAAGGACATCGAGCGCGACAAGATCCTGACCGCCGACGAGGCGGTCGAGTACGGGCTCATCGACTTCGTCCTGCCCTACCGCAAGGCGTCGATGAAGTAGGACTCCGTCGGCCGCTCTCCGGGCGGCCGGTGCCGCACCAGGCCCCCGCCGCCCGTTCCCGGTCGTCCGGGGGAGTGCGGCGGGGCGGAATCCAGCGAGCCGGACCGGTCTTTGACCCGCCTGGGACAGCCCGGTGGTGAAGCCGGTCCGGTTTTTCGCTTAGTCTGGCGGAGAGCGACACACAGATCGCCCCGTCCGTGGCCCCCGGTCGTGGACGGGATCGGGAGCTCGGCTTCCGAACGGTTCGCGTGAGCGGCACCGACGGGGCGGCCTTAGTTTTGAGGAGTGGCTGGGTGGCACGCATCGGCGACGGCGGGGACCTGCTGAAGTGCTCGTTCTGCGGCAAGAGCCAGAAGCAGGTGAAGAAGCTCATCGCTGGCCCCGGCGTGTACATCTGCGATGAGTGCATCGATCTGTGCAACGAGATCATTGAAGAGGAACTCGCTGACGCCACCGAGCTCACGTGGGACAGTCTGCCCAAGCCCCGGG